>CAYGYF010000073.1:0-7496 GCA_964354065.1 uncultured Dehalococcoidia bacterium
TGGTCACGTCCTCGAGGACGGCGTCGGGGCTGGCGCCGGGGTAGCTGGTGGCCACCGTGACCACCGGGAAGTCGATGTCAGGGAAAAGTTCGGTCTTGAGGCGGAATACGGCGAAGACACCTGCCACGATCACCACAAGGGTGACCAGGAAGACAACGGCCGGCCTGCCCAGGGCCTGGCGGGTGATGCCGGTTACCCAGTCCATACGTACTGCTCCTGGCGCTTGAGGACCCTGGCCAGGATGGTCAGGGCCTGTTCGACGTTCTCCAGCTCGGCGTTGCTCATGCGGTCCAGCAGCTCGGACAGCCAGTCCTGGTGCGATATCCACAGCCCTTCGATGAGGCGGTGGCCGCGGACGGTCAGGCTGTTGACGATGCGGCGGCGATCCTGGCGATCAGGGCGGCGGGCGATGAGGCCCCGCTCCTTCAATCGGTGGAGGATGCCATTCATGGTGGGCAGAGAGACGCCCACCGCCTGGGCCAGGCTGCTGCAAGGGTGGGGGCCCTCGACGAAGATGGAGAGGAGCACCTTGAGCTGGGGCATCGTCAGGTTGGTGCGGGCCCAATCGCGCGGCACCTGGTTGCGGGCCACCTTGAAGACGTCCTCGGCCAGAGAGAGGATGCGTTTCTTGCGTTCTCCGTCGGGAGTCATCACCGTCTACTCTCTAGGAGAAATACTTCGGGCGATGCTAAGTATATTCCCCATCGCCTGGGGGTGCAAGGGTGTGGTGTTTCAGGACTCGTGGAAAAGGAAGAGCCTCGACCCACTGGTCGGGGCCCTCCTTAGCACTACGGCGGGCTCGGATCTACAGTCTTAGCTTGCCGTGAGACGGCTGCCGCCGGCGCTGGCGATGGGGCTCGGATCCTTCCTCGTTTTGCAGCGCTTCGGCGGCGGCGGCGCCGGCCTCGTAGACGTAGCCACAGGAAAGACAGGAGCTGTATGACCCGTACCAGTCCTCTTCCGGGATCATGGAGCCGCGGCAGCGCGGGCAAAGTCTGGGCGGAGCTGCTTGCATCACTGTACTATACCCCCTCCTCCTCATCACCCAGAAGCTTATACGTACCCCGACCCGTCGGGGCGCCTCGGGTGGACACAAAAAGGCCCGTTGCCAGACAACCACCGGCAAGGCCTTTCGTGCGCCTCCGAGGTTAGTTGACGGGTTCGGGTTGAAAGGCTAACCCTACTCCCCGATATGTCGGGGAGACTCACCCCAAATTGGTCCCCCGTGTCGCATTAGGCGACTTCGGCGCGGGCGATTGCGACTTCAATAACAGTTTATAGCGATCGCACAACCCTGTCAAGGCGAGTACGCTGAATCGGCCATCGCCGGCCTGCGGGCATGGCCTTGACAGGGACGAAAAGCGGGTGATACGGTCAGTCCATCGATAGGGTCTTATCAATCTTTCTTTCCGGCGGCGAGAGGGCGGGAGCAGCCTTGCAGCAGTACATAGTGCGGCGTGTGCTCCTCAACATTGTCGTCATCTTCATGGTGATCAGCCTGGTCTTCCTCGCCCTGCGGGCGGCGCCCGGCGAGTTTGCCCTGCGCCAGGCCGGGGCTCAGATCACAGACGTTAGCTCGATGGAAGAGGCGATCGAGATCGTCCGCCACGATCTCGGCCTCGACAAGCCGATCCTCGAACAGTATGGGCGGTTCGCGACGGGTGTCCTTCGCGGCGACCTGGGCGATTCGTTTGTCAGCAAGAAGCCCGTGATGCTGGAGCTGAAGGATCGACTGGGCCCCTCCATCGAGCTGGGCATCCTCCAGATCATCGTGGCAATAGTGGTGGCCGTGCCCATAGGGATCGTCTCGGCCATCCGCCAGGATACCTGGCTGGACTACATCCTGCGGTTCTTTGCCATCTTCTGGCTGGCTGTACCCTCTTTCTTTGTGGGGGTGCTGCTCCTCTACTCTTTTGCTCGCTGGGGCCACTGGAGTCCGCCCATCACCAACTACAAGGGCTTCTTTGAGGATCCTTTCCTGAATATGCAGGCCATGGTTCTCCCCGCGGTGGCGGGGGGCCTGGCCATCGGCGCTATCATCATGCGCTTTCTGCGCTCGCAAATGCTGGAGGTTCTCCGGCAGGACTATGTGCGTACCGCCTGGTCGAAGGGTCTGCGGGAGCGAGCGGTGGTCCTGAGGCATGCCCTCAAGAATGCTCTCATTCCTGTTTTTACCGTAATCGGCCTCCTCCTCGCGACCGTCGTCAGCGGCAACGTAGTGCTGGAGACCCTCTTCCAGCTGCCGGGCATTGGCTTCTACGCCGTCAATGCCGTTCAGCAGCACGACTATCCGGTGGTCCAGGGCGTGGTGCTTGTCACGGCCGCAGGTCTGGTGTTTGTCAACCTGCTGGTGGACATAACCTACGCCTGGCTGGACCCGCGAATTCGCTACGGATAGCCGTCTGCTGCCAGGAAGGGGGTCCCGTGCTGGCGGGACAACAACGGGCCGAGGCAGGAGCCCTGGCGGCCGCGGAGGAGTTGTTTGTGCCGCGGCGGCTGGGCTGGCTCGACATTGTCGGGCGCTTCGTTCGCCGCAAGCCGCTGGGGGCATTCGGGTTCGCGGTCATCCTGATGCTGGCAGCGGCGGCGGCGGGCGCTCCCTGGCTCTCCCGCTACGATGCTGAGGAATGGTTCATGGTCCCCAACCCGAGCTACCTGCCCGGCTCCCTCCAGCCGGAGCGGGTGCTGGATACGCGGGCCGACCCCAGTTGGAGGCACTGGTTCGGCACCGACCAGTTCGGCCGCGACAACTACGCCCGAGTGATCTGGGGCGCGCGCCGCTCCTTGGGGATAGGCATGGGCGCCATGGCGTTCGCCATCTTCTTCGGCTCAACCATCGGCATCGTCTCTGCCTACTTCCGCGGCTGGCTGGACACCTTCATCCAGCGGATCATGGACTCCATCCAGGCCTTTCCAGCTCTGATGATTCTCCTGCTGCTGGTGAGTGTGACCGAGCCCGGTTTGCGGGCGGTGGCCGTGGGGCTGGGCTTTGTGACCGTCACGGGCGTTCAACGCATCGTGCGCAGCGCTGTCCTCTCCGCTCGAGAGGACCCCCACGTGGAGGCGGCCAGGGTCATCGGCTGCTCCGACCTGCGCCTGATGGTCGTGCACATCCTGCCCAACGTGACGGCGCCGATCATCGTCATCTTCTCCATCGGCCTGGGCACGGTCATCTTGGCCGAGGCGGCGCTATCGTTTCTCGGCCTGGCGCCGGTTGGAGCCTCGTGGGGGATGATGCTGGAGGAGGGACGGGGCTACATGGTGGCCCAACCGTGGACGGCGCTGTCCGGCGGAGCGGCCATAACCCTGACGGTGATGGGATTCAACCTGGCGGGCGACGCTCTGCGCGACGTTCTCGACCCCCGCCTTCGCCTCACCTAGGGGTCGGCGGGGCCTGATCCGGGGCGGCCCATCACGGGGAACGAAGGTCTATTCGGAAAGGGGTGCCTGCATATGCCCGAGCTAGACTACTGGCAGCGCTTCTGGAATCGGAGACTGTCGCGGCGGCGGGTGCTGCAAGCGGCCGCCCTGGGTGGCGCCGGCCTGGCCGCAGCGGCTGTGGTGGGCTGTGGCGGGGAAGAACCAGCAGGGGAAGCAAGCCCGACCGCTTCCCCGGCGTCAGCCACCCCGACCGTCGTTCCGGCGGCCTATCGTGGCGGCACCCTGCACTTGCCTGGCTACGAGGCCTTCGTGGTGGACACCCTGGACCCCCACCAGACCGAGTTCGGCCCGGTCTATAGCTCTCATTCTGCGGTGTTCAGCAAGGTCTTAAGGTATGAGGATGTTGAGCAAGGGCTCATCGTTACCGACCTGGCCGAGACCGTACCGGAGTCGCCTGACAAGCTGACCTACATCATCCGCATCAGGCCTGGCGTGCGCTTCCAGCGGCCCAGCGCCGTCCTCGGCCGCCCGGCCAGCGCCGAGGAGCAGGCTCTGGGCGGTCGCGAGCTTACGGCGGAGGACGTGAAGTACAGCTTCGAGCGCCAGATCAATGAGCAGAGCCCGCGGCGGGCCATGTTCTATCGAGCCCACCAGTACCAGACCATCGACAGCATGGAGGTGGTGGACTCTCTCACCCTCAAGATCCGCACCAAGAAGCCCACGGCCCCCTTCATCCACTTCCTGGCCGACACCAACGCCTTCATCGTGGCCAAAGAGCTGGTGGACGCGACAGACCAGATGAACCGACCGGAGGCGATGATCGGCACCGGGCCCTTCATCTGGGACGAGCTGGTTCCCCTCCGGGTGATGCGGATGGTGAGGAACCCCGACTGGTTCGGCTGGGGCGAAGCGGACCTGGGCCGGCCCTACCTCGACGGCTACCAATCCCTGTTCATCGCCGACGACGCCACCATCGAGGCCGCCTTCCGGACGAAGAAGTTGGACACGGCGTTTCAGGTCGCCAATCCTCAGTGGGTCATCGATCTGCGCAATCAGGAGCCAGGCCTGATCACCGCCGACGCGGGCTTCGCGGCCTGGGTCAACACTATTTTCGTGGTGGACCAGCCTCCCTACAATGACTTCAAGCTGCGGCGGGCCATCCACCTGGCTACCGACCGGCGGCAGATCGTGGATGCGCTGTGGCAGGGCTACGGCAAGGCGCAGGGGCCGGTAGGATGGCTCCTCAAAAAGTGGGCCCTGCCAGAGGAGGAGCTGCTGAAGAAGCCGGGCTACCGGGTGGGCACGGCGGAGCGGCAGCAGGACGAGCAGGAAGCCCGCCAGCTCTACGAGGCGGCGGGAAGCCCGGCCCTGGACATCGTCTTTGCCAACCAGCCCGGCTATGTCGCCCAGTTTGCTCCCCAGTACAAGCGGCAGCTAGAGCAGGTGCTGGGAGGCCAAGTCGAGTTCAAGGTGCGGGACTACCTGGAGATCGGGAAGGGCCAACTTGAGGGCACCATACCCTTCAGTTGGGGCTACGACAACGGCTGGACTGAGCTGGACGACTGGCTCTACCCCTACTTCCACACCGGCGGCCCGGACAACTCGTTCCGCCTGTCGGACCCCACCCTGGACGGGATGCTGGAGGCCCAGAGGCAGGAGTTCGACTTCGCCCGCCGCCAGAAGCTAGGCTATGACATCCAGCACTACCTGCTGGACAACGTGCTGGCCCGCCTGGACTACGCCGCCGCCATCTGGCTGTGGGTGGCCTGGCCCTACTACCGGAACTTCCGGCCCATGCCCTTCTTCGGCAACTCCTTCCACCTGGCCAATGCCTGGCTCGACCAGGCGAGCCCCGTTTGGGGGAGCAGGCCCTAGAAGACGGCGGCCGTGCTGCCTCCATCTACCTGGATGGTGGCGCCGCTGATGTAGCGCGCCTTGTCGGAGGCGAGAAAGACGACCAGGGCGGCGATGGCTCTGCCGATGCCGCGGCTGGAGCCACCCACGATCGCTGCCCTTCCGGCCAGTCCCAGCTCCATCTCCTCACCTCGACTTCTGCCGCCCCGACTTGTCGGGGCTCCCCCGGCCCTGCGCAGGCCGCGAGGCAAGCCTGGCGCCCCACGTCCGCCCTGGGCCAGGGACTACTAGCCCTTTGATTTGATTCCCTTTATTACTCCTGACCTGTCCCTACTGTCCTTCTGAGCGAAGCGAAGAATCTCCCCCATGGGTGGGGCGGGCAGCGGCTGCGCCACTACCCGCCCCTACGGGGCTCTCCTACTGAACACACGCTACGAACAGCTTTCCGGTGTACTTCGACACGTCGGGAATCAGGATCTGAGCGTTATGGTCCAGGTCCAGGCGGCAATTCGGATCGGCGCTCGGGCAGGTCACCGCGATGAACAGCTTTCCGGTGTACTTCGACACGTCGGGAATCAGGATCTGAGCGTTGTTGTCCTGGTCCAGCGGCCACGCCGGGTCGCTCGTGGTGTCCGGACAGCCGTCGTTCGGGTCGGTGCCCAGGTACGCCTCGTCGGTGTCGAACCCTACCCCGGCCACGATGTCGCCGTCGGTGTCGCCGCAGTAGACCGTGACGACAGTGCTAAGGGTGTTGTTCCCCGGGGTGGGGTCGAGGTTAGGCGGGACGGGGAGCTCGTCATTCATCAGGGTGAGAGTGAAGGTGCTAGGGCCAGGGGTCAGGCAGGTGATCTCCAGGTCCCTGGTGAGTAGCACGTCGCTGCTGACGGGGAGGGGGACCTGGAACTCGATGTCATTGATCTCGGTGGCGGTGGCGCAGTTCACGGAGACGCCGTTGAGGGTGCAGGCGTCGTCCACCTGGGAGGAGATCCAGCGGGTGCGCAACTGGCCCGCGGTGTAGGTGGCCGTCCACATCGCATAGGCGGTGACGGGCATGGGGCCGTTGTCGTGCTTGACCTCGTTCACGGTGATGGTCCGCATTCCGCTTGGGGCGACGCCCACCTCCTTCAGAGGCTCCGTCGTCCAGCTAAGGACCTTGATGTCGCCCTCTGGTGCGGCGCAGTCCGGGTCGCCGTCGGCGTCATCGTCCACGGCGTTGGTGCACGCGGTCTCGGCCGCGCCGATGGGGGGACAGCCGTCGTTCACCACGGTGTCGCCGTCGTCGTCCGTGTTGTTCTCGCACTGGCCGTTGGCGTAGATCTCAGCCACACCGACGATGGGGCAGCCGTCGTTCACTCCCATGTTCGCCTTGCCGTCCTTGTCGTTGTCCTCCGGTATCCCGGTGGGGGCGGCGGGGGGCAGGGCGCCGTACACTGTCAGGTCAGAGCAGCCCTGGGGCGCCGGGTCGACTAAGGGGTGGCCGGTGAAGGAGAGGTGGGGAATGTTGACGTACAGGGCAATGTTCTCCGGCGTGCTGGTATTGGCAGCGGGCGAGCCCGGGAAGGCGAGACAGGGGTCTGACGCGCACGAGCCCAGCGCTATCTCCGTCGCGTCGCACCAGCCGTCGCCGTCGGTGTCCAGGACCCCCGGCCCCACGCACGCCGCCTGGTTCTGAGACGCGTCCCTGGGGTAGTCCGTGTGGTAGTAGCCGTCGGGGCGGTCGGCCTTCAGCATCCAGTCGGCGGGGGCGGCCGTGCAGTTGGCGGCGCCGCTTATGCACTCATAGCCGCCGAGGATCAACGCGCCGGCGTTGTTGTTGGGGTTCCAGTCCGGCTCGCACGCGTCGCCGATGCCGTCGTTGAGGGGGCCGCCGTCGGCAGCCGCGTTGCCCCGCTGGATGTCCTGGTCGACCTGGGCCATCAGGCCCGGGCAGCCGTCATTAACCACGGGGGTGCCGCCGTCGTCGCCGGCCGGGTCGTTGCTGATGGCGTCGTCACAGGCGTTGAGGATGTTCGCCTCGGAGACGCTCCCCACCTGGGGACAGCCGTCGTTCACGCCGTCGCCGTCGTCGCTGGTGGTGTTGGCGCACTGGCCGCCGGCCTCGAACGCCAAGCCCACCTGGGGACAGCCGTCGTTCACTGCGCCGTCTTGGTCGTCGTCGAAGCGGTTGTTGCACTGGGCGCCCGACTCAGCCGCACCGCCCACCTGGGGGCAGCCGTCGTTGACGTAGTCGTTGTCCTCGTCCAGGAGGTTGTTGCACTGGC
>CAYGYF010000074.1:0-7496 GCA_964354065.1 uncultured Dehalococcoidia bacterium
GATCGCCCACCGGGTTGTTGGGGTTCTCGGTCACCACCACGTCCCAGCCGCCGCGCGAGTCGTCCCTCAGGAAGAGGGCGTTGAAGTTGGTGTTCATCATGGACATCATCGCCACGGCGAACACCACCAGGGAGATCATGGCCATGGTCATGCCGGTGCGGAACTTGTGAGCCAGGGGGTAGGCGATAGCGATGCGGAGGGAGGGGAGGATGCGGCCCAGGCGGCCGCCCAGGCGCTGCACGGCCAGCAAGATGACGTCGGCGTTGTAGACCAGCACGAAGGTGGTGGCGGTCACCATCATGATGCCGCTGAGGAAGAACATCTCGATGCCGCTCTTCATCTCGGGCAGGAAGGACCATATGTCGAAGGGGAGAGCCCAGTAGATCAGCAGCAGTAGTCCGACGATGGTGAATACGGGCCGTTCGGGGAGGGCCAGGTAGCGCAGAACGGCTGCCAAACTCAGGAGGGCCAGCGACACGCCGAGGACATGCGGGAACCCCTGGCCGACGGCAATACCGGTCCAGCCCAGGAGCGCTCCCAGCAGGATGCCGAGGATGCCCAGAATGAGGGTGCGGCGGCGGGCCCGCCGGTAGGTGGGCTCGGGGATGTTGCGGATGGCGCGCACGATGTTGAGGCGGCTCACCTGCCAGGAGGAGACGACGACGGTGATGAAGGTGACCACCACCCCCAGGCAGTAGGCGACGATGAGGCTACGGGGCGTGACGTAGGGCTTGATGGAGACGCCGAACTGGCCAAAGAGGGCGGCCATGATGCGGGTCATGCCCAGCGACACCAGCACCCCCAGCGCCGCGCCCACCAGGGCGGCCCCTAGGTTGTAGGCCATGCCCTCCGAGAGGAAGGACTGGACGAGCTGGGAACGCTTGGTGCCCAGGGCGCGGCTCATGCCCATCTCCGGCTTTCGCTCGGCGGCCAGCATCACGAAGATCATGAAGATGAGGAGGATGCCGGCGGCGATGGAGAAGAGGCCCATGACCACGAACATGGTGGTCATGACGTTGCCCATGAGCTCGGCGCTGTCGACGAACTCTTGCTTCATCTTCTCCACCTTCAGGTTGGGATCCGAGAGGGCAGCCTGCGCCTTGGCCGTCACCACGTCAGTGAGGCCCAGGCTGTCCCGCACGCCGCCGCGGTTGGAGATGGCGATGGCGTCGAGCTCGCCTTCGCGGCCAAACAGGCGTTGGGCCACGTCCAGGCGGGTGACCATGCCCTCGACGGCGATACTCTCCCCCTGGCCCTGAAGGTTGATGGCGCCGGTGAAAGCGGAGTCCTTAACGATGTCCACTATAGTGAAGGTGTGGGGGAAGTTCTGGGCGAAGATCGTCACCGTGTCGCCGGGGCGGGCATCCAGCTCCTTGGCACCCTTCGCGTTGAGGTAGATCTGGTCCTCGGCCAGGTGGCTCAGGTCCACCGGCTTGCCGTCGCGGGTGACGATATCGGGGAAGCCGGCCAGGCGGGTGGGGTCGACGCCGACCATGGTGGCGGCGGGGCTGCTCAGCTTCGTGCGATCGTTGATGATGGGCAGCGGTTCGAAGATGGCGGGGGCGATGCCGTCCACGTCGGGGTCGTTGGCCAGGGCGGCCTCCAGTTCCGCGACGGCGGACTCGGGGACTACCGCCTTCTCGGTAGCCACCGTGGACTCCTTGGCATCGAACACCACCGCCTCATCCATGTGGCCCAGCCATTCGTAGGCGAGGCTGGTGATGCTGTGGTCGACGGTGTCGCCGGTGGTGAGGGCGGCGGAGATGATGAGGGTGGAGAGCATGAGGCCGATGACGATGAGGACGGTCTGAGCGACCCGGCGGGGGATGTTGCGCACGCCCATCTTGAACATGATGCGGTTGCGCAGCACGACGTAGCCGACGATGGCCAGCGAGAGCAGCAAGCCTGCCACCAGGGCCAGCATGATGTAGTCCATCGAGAGGCCGAACAGTTTGTCCATCGAGGGGTATCCCCTAGTCTGCCTCGGCGGAGGTGCCGGAGGGAGGCTTGGCCCGGTCGGTGCGCTTCTCGTCCACGATCAGGCCGTCCACCATGTAGATGATGCGATGGCCCTGCGCGGCGACGTGGGGATCGTGAGTAACGATGACGAAGGTCTGGCCGTTGGCCTGGTTGAGCTCACGCATGACGGAAATGATCTCCTCGGCGTTGGCGCTGTCCAAGCTGCCGGTGGGCTCGTCGGCCCAGACGATGGTGGGGTCGTTGACGAGGGAGCGGGCGATGGCCACCCGCTGGCGCTCGCCGCCGGAGAGCTCGGCCGGCTTGTGGTTGGCCCAATCGGCCAGATGCACGAAGTCCAGGGCGTGTATGGCGGCCTCTCTGGCCTGGCGGGCGGCCGTGCCCGATACCAGAAGGGGCAGCTCCACGTTCTCCACCGCCGACAGGACGGGCAGGAGGTCGTAGACCTGGAAGACAAAGCCCATGCTGCGGGCTCGGTATTCGGTCTTGGCGTTGTCGGAAAGACGGTTGATGTCGGTGCCGTCCACGATTATCTGGCCGGCATTGATGTCGTCGAGGCCGCTGAGGCAGTTGAGGAGGGTGGTCTTGCCGCAGCCGGAGGGGCCCATGATGGCCACCATCTCCCCCCGCTGGACGGAGAGGGAGACGCCCCTCAGAGCCCGCACCTGGGAGTAGCCGGTGTCGTATGTCTTGACGACATCAGTGGCGGTGACGATCAGGTCAGAATCTTGCGTCATCGTATCAAGGGAAATCTGTCCTCTGGCATGGCGCAGACAACATCGCTGGCTGCAGGCGCCTCAATCGAGTTTAGCGTCCCTGATCGCTGGGGCGCAAGGGCAGTGGAGCTATCTCTATTTGCGGCGGGCGCTGTTCGAGGGCGGGTAGGGGGAAGGGGGAAGGGGGAAGAGGGAAGGGGGAAGAGGCGCGGCGGTCTCACAGCGGATGGGGAGCGGATGGCGTGGGCAAGGGGGGTGTGGGGGCTGACGGGGCCCCTCGCAGCCAATCCGGTATCCGAGAAGATTTTCTGAAACTAGGCCGTCAAAACCTCTTGACAAATTTGTCTTTTTATGTTAATGTCATGGCCGCTTCGATTGTGCCCGTGATGGGCACACCGCGAAGAGCCTGTCCTGAGCGGAGCCGAAGGGCTGGCCCTGGGGGGAGGACATGTCGCGGGCAGGGCGTGCCTCGGCGAAAGAAGAGTCTGACGCCAGCATAGGCTGACCGAAAGGGGTCAGCCTTAATTTTTTGCCCCGCGAGAGAAAAAGAGAAGAGGCCCCGGGCGGTGGGCGCCGCCCAGGGCCGGGAGCTAGAGAGTGCGAGCACACACCCTAGCTATCTCTATTGTAGGGAAATGGCCCTGGCGGTTGCAATCTGGATCGGGGCGGGAGCGGGAGCGGCCGATATTCGTTTTACTTGATAACTATGCCTGATAACTAAGGGGGTGCGTGCATGAGAAAGATGGCAGGGAAACTACTTGGAGCGACAGCGCTCCTTGCGATGGGCGCGGGGGCGATCATGGTGGTGGTGCTGCTGATTACCGTCTCCGGCGGCCAGGCAGCCCACATCAGTCCCACGGTCATCGCCACCATAGGCGTGGGATCCGGACCGTACGGTGTCGGGGTAAACCCCAACACCAACCGCATCTACGTGGCGAACTCGTCCTCAGACACCATCTCCGTCATCGATGGGGCTACCAACGCCGTCGTTGCCACAATCCCCGTGGGGACAGCCCCAACAGCCATCGGCGTGAACCCCACCACCGACCGCGTCTACGTGGTGAACACAGGCGGCGCGGACAGCGTGTCGGTGATCGACGGCACCCCAGGGAGCCCCACCGAGAACACTGCTATCACAACCATTCCATCGCCGGCGGGTCGAATGTATGACTGTTCGCTGGGAATCGCGGTAAACCCCGTCACCAACCGCATCTACGTGCCGAGCTTCGACCCCGGCGGTGCGGTCGTCCTGATCGATGGAGGCAGCAACACGGTTCTCTCCACCATCGGGGTGGCGGCGAACCCAGTCGTAGCCGCAGTCAACCCGATCACCAACCGGATCTACGTCGGGCATGGCTCGTTCTTCGGCCGGACGCAACTCACGATCATTGACGGCGTCACGAACGCGGTCTCCGACGGCCCGGCCGTGGGCTTAAGCCAAGGTGGTATCGGGGTGAACCCCACCACCAACCGCATCTACGTGCATAAGGGCGACCCTTCCAGGGGCGAACCGTTCGGGCTAGTCGTGGTCGATGGCGCCACCAACGCCGTGGTGGTGGCTATCCCTGGGTGGACAGGGGCAGGCGTCGGTGGCGTCGGGGTGAACCCGGTTACCAACCGCGTCTACGTTGCTAACGGCGCGAGCAATCATGTCTCCAGCATCGACATCACTCCAGGTAGTCCCACGGAGAACACTGTTGTGGCGACTATCCCCGTTGGCTACGAAGGCTTGGGGGTGAACACCAGCACCGACCGCGTCTACGTGAGCAACTACTACAGCAACACCGTCTCGGTCATCGCGGACGCCCCCACGCCCACACCTACACCAGCCGCGAACGGCAAGATCGCCTTCGCGAGCGACCGCGACGGCAACGGGGAGATCTACGTGATGAATCCCGACGGCAGCGGGCAAACGAACCTGACCAGCAACCCGGCGGGCGATGACGCGCCCGCCTGGTCGCCCGACGGGACCAAGATCGCGTTCCAAAGCAACCGGGACGGCAACTACGGGATCTACGTAATGAATGCCGATGGCAGTGGCGTGACGTGGCTGACCAACAGCCCGTATGGGGACTATGGACCTGCCTGGTCGCCCGACGGATCGAAAATAGCATTCTATAGAACAGTGATCCCCAATAGCCCCTACGGCATAGACATCTACGTGGTGAACGCTGACGGCAGCAACATGAGCCAGCTCACCAACAACGGGATACTCAACGTTTTGAACTTTTCCCCGGCCTGGTCGCCTGACGGCTCCAAGATTGCGTTCACACGAGGTACCTTGGGACCCGACTTAGAGATCTACGTGATGAATCCGGACGGGAGCGGCCAGACAAACCTGACCAACAACCCGGGGGTAATTGACAGCGACCCCACCTGGTCGCCTGACGGCTCCAAGATCGCCTTTGAGGGCCGAGCGGGTGTCTATAACGCCGAGATTTTTGTCATGAATGCCGACGGCAGCAGCAAAACCAATGTCACGAACACTGCCGACTTTGTTGGCGACTCCGGGGCTGCCTGGTCGCCGGACGGCACAAAGATCACGTTCTTCAGTGATCGGGACGGCAACGCGGAGATCTACGTCATGAACGCCGACGGCAGCGGAGTGACCCGCCTCACCAACAACTCCGCGTTCCGCGATGCTTACCCCGACTGGCAGCCGCTTGTTGCAGCACCCACGCCCACACCTACGCCCACACCCACACCCACGCCCACACCCAGCCCGACGCTCAGCCCGACGCCCACGCCCACGCCCAGCCCGACGCCATCACCCACGCCCACGCCTACCCCCACATCGGACACTACCAAATCCATGACGCCTACACCGACGCCGTCGCCGAGTCCTACGCCCAGCCCAACACCGACGCCGGGGACGGCCGACCTGAGGATCGTGGGCCAGTACCTGGTCAGCCCGCCCTCGACCATCCCGATGAACCAGGATGTGCTGGTCACGCTCAAGAAAACAGTGCACAACGGCGGGCCCGTCGGGCCGGTGGACGCCCGCTCGGAGGCGGTGGTGACGGCTCCGCCGGGGTGCACGGTGCGGCCTACCCACGTGGCCCTGTACTCCAACCTGCCGGTCAGCCTGGACGTCGTGGCCAGCGAGCCGTTCGTCATCCACTGCTACCAGCCCAGCTCCCACACCTTCACCTTCGACAACAGCATCGAGGTGACCAGCGCGGGGATAACGGACCCGAATCTCGGCAACAACACGGCCCACACGGAGCTAACGGTGGCTGCGGTCACCCAGACCGACGTCAAGATCGTGGGCGAGACCTTTACCGTGCGGCCGCCCGACCCGCTGCCGCTGAACACGGACGTGGACGTGACGCTGCGCAAGACGATCCACAACAACGGGTCCTACGGGCCGGTGGACATCGCCAACTACGGCAAGGTGTGGCCGCCTCGCTACTGCACGGCTGCGCCCAAGAGCGTGCCGCCGCTGATCAGCGGGGTGCCGGTGAGCACGGATGTAGTGGTGGACGAGGTGTGGACGATTCGGTGCAGCGAGCCGGGCGTCCACTCATTCGCCTTCGACAACTGGATCGACGTGGGCACGGCGCACGTGAGCGACTCCAACCTGGCCAACAACATCGCTCACCTGGAGCTGCGGGACGACGCGGCGGCGGTGGACACGGATGGGGATACGCTGTACAACGACGGGGACGACGACGATGACGGCGACGGCTTCGCCGACCTCAGCGAGGTCTACATGGGCACCGACCCGCTGGCTGCCTGCCCGAACGACGCCGGCCACGCCGCCTGGCCGCTGGACCAGGACAACAACGGCACGATCCTGATTCCCGACGTGACGAGGTACACCGGAAAGCTGTTCACCGCGGTGACCTGCCCGGGCGGTGGGGATTGCCGCCTGGACCTGGACGCGAACGGCATGATCCTCATCGGCGACGTGACGAGGTACACCGGAAAGCTGTTCGCGACGTGCGAGTAGGGCGAGGAGAGAACAAAGAACAGAGAACGAAGAGCAGGGAAGCGCGCCCCGACTTGGTCGGGGCAGAACCGAGAGCCCGGAACCAAGAGCCAGGGGCTTGGTGACTCCGGGGGTCTGGCGCGAGGGGAGAAGGGCTGCGCTACGAAGGTGGGTAGGGCTAATGGGCATTAATGAATTAGTGGCGCTGAGCGCCGAGTGATGTAGCGGAGGCCTTCAGGCCTCCATGACATGGGGTGGAAGCCTTATGGTCATCAAGAATTTAATTGCTCTCTGCGGGTTAAAACCCGCAGCTTCGAGCCAAGCTGCGGATTTCAATCCGCAGGGAAATCTATTTTGTTTAAGGCCATAAGGCTTCCGCTACATCGCGCTATGCTGGGCTTGAGCCTTTACTCCCTAGTCCAGTCTTTTGGCTCGTCAAGCGCGTCGGGGCCGCTCAGGGCAGCACTCTAGGTACTGCGCTGACCCAGCTTGGCAAGAGACTCCTCCCACATCCTGATGTGCTCTCTTTCATCCTCCTGATTCCGTTGGACCAGGGCTCGCGACTCGTCATCGAAGGGAACTCGGTCCAAGAGCCGCTGGTAATCCTTGACGGCCCGCTCCTCGACCCAGATGCCGGTCTTCAGGGCCGCACGCTGGCCCAGAAGACTGGGTACGAAGCCTATCAGCCATCCAGACAGAGCGTAGAAAGGGCTCAGCATGGAGGGAGAGCCGCCCAGTTCCTGGCGGCGAGAGGTGAGGTCGCGCACGTGCCTTTCTTCGACGGCGGTGGCCTTCGCCAGCGCCTCGGCGGTCATTTCGCTTCGTCCGAGCCGCCAGCGTTGAGCACGGTAGATGCGCACCGCCATAACTTC
>CAYGYF010000075.1:0-7427 GCA_964354065.1 uncultured Dehalococcoidia bacterium
CGCAGCAGGGTGCTCTTGCCGGCGCCGTTGGGGCCGATGATCCCCACGCTCTCGCCCCGGCGGATGGTAAGAGAGACATCCCTGAGCGCCCAGAAGGGCTGCCTGGCCCGACTGGCCTTCAGGAGGGTCGGCAAATGCAAAAGGGCCGTCTTCAACTCCCCCATGCGCTGAGGGTGGAGAAAGTAGCGCTTGGAGACGTTGTCCAGGACGATGACCTCTTGTTCGCTATAGGGCGATCTCAAACTGTCCCTCGAGAGCCTTGAATGCGATGCTGCCGGCCACCAGAGCGACGGCGGCGAACACCAGGGCCGGCCAGATGTCGGTGCCGGGAAGTTGGTCGTACAGAAACAGGTCCCGCCAGGCCTCAATGAGCGAGGCCATCGGGTTGACATATACCACGGGCCCCAGCCTCGCCCTCACCAGGGACAGCGGATACAGGATGGGGGTGAGGTACATCCAGAGGGTCATCAAGACCTCCACCAGGTGCTCCAGGTCGCGCAGGAAGACGTTGAAGGAGGCCACCAACAGGACGGGCCCCGCTAGCAGCAGAAGCTGGATGGCGATGAGCAAGGGGACGCCGAGCAGCCACTGGGGGCCGGGAATATAGCCCTTGGCCACCAGAAGCAACACCAGGATCGGAATCGATAGGACGAAGTGAAAGAGCTGGCTGGTAACCGCCGACAGAGGCAAGACGAAGCGGGGGAAGTAGACCTTCTTGAGCAGGGCGGCGTTGGTGGAGAAGGAACCGGCGGAAGTCTGGATCGAGGACTGGAACCAAATCCAAGGGAACAAAGCCGACAGCAGGAACAGGACATACGGAACATCTGTCACTTTCACCCGCATCACGTAGCTCAGGGCGAAGGAGAGGACCAGGCCCAGGAGTAGGGGCTTGGCCAGGGTCCACAACAAACCCAGGACGGTGCCCTGATAGCGCAGCTTCACCTCCCGCGCCGTCAGGAGCAGCAGCAGCTCCCAGGTGCGGGCCACCTGCGTCAGCTTCAGCCGCTCCCATAAGTCGGGGTGGCTAGCGATCGATGCCGTTGCCACAAAACTCCCCCAAAAAGCTCAAAATCTCAGACCGTAGACTAGCAGGCCAGAAGTCATAAATCAAGGAACGGGAGCCGGCGTGGCTGGTTCACAACCGCTGGGTTGCCCCCGCCTGATGGCTGTTAACGAATTAGTGACGCTGAGCGCGGAGTGATGTAGCGGAGGCCTTCAGGCCTCCATGACATGGGGTGGAAGCCTAAAGGCTTCCGCTACATGACTACCCACCAACAGTGCGCCGATCACGAGCTGGTGCCGGGCTCGTTTGCTTTCGACACTGGGGGAAGGTAAAATACCCCTAGCCTGGTTCAGGCCGAGGTTTATGGCAAAGGATAAGCTCAAGGGCCTCATCCTCAGCGGTGGCAAGGGCGAACGCCTGCGCCCCTTCACCTACCTCGGTGCCAAGCAGCTAGTGCCCATCGCCAACAAGCCCGTCCTCTTCTACACCATCGAGGACCTGCTGGCCTCTGGCATCACCGACATCGGCATCGTGGTGGGCGACACCCGCCACCAGGTGGAAGCGGCCGTCGGCGACGGCAGCCGCTTCTCCGCCCCGCGGGCCAGCATCACCTACATCCAGCAGGATGCGCCCCTGGGCATCGCCCACGCCGTCAAGGTAGCGGCCGATTTCCTGGCTGGCCAGCCGTTCGTCCTCTATCTGGGCGATAACTTCGTCCTGGGGGGCATTGCCCCCTTCGTCCAGCGCTTCCAGAGCGACTCCAGCAACTGTCAGATCCTCCTGGATCGGGTGGATAACCCCCAGAGCTTCGGCGTGGCCGAGCTGGTGGACGGGCGGGTGGCGCGGGTGGTGGAGAAGCCCACCCAGCCGTCCAGCGACCTGGCCGTCATCGGCGTCTACATGTTCGACCAGCATGTGTTCGAGGTCGTGGAGCAACTGCGGCCCTCGGCTCGGGGCGAGCTGGAGATCACCGACACCATCCAGTGCCTCATCGATCAGGGCCTGGCCGTTCACGCTTCCGTGCTGGACCGCTACTGGATCGATACCGGCAAGATGGACGATATCCTGGAGGCCAACGCGGTGGTGCTCGATGCCCTGCCGGCCAGCAATCAGGGCAGCATCGATAGCGCCTCCCGTGTCACCGGCAAGGTCATTCTCCAGCGCGGGGCCCTGGTGGCCAACAGTATCCTGCGCGGCCCCCTGATCATCGGCGAGGAGACCCGCATCGCCGACTCCGAGATCGGGCCCCACACCTCCATCCACCATCACTGCCAGGTGAGGGGGAGCTCCATCGCCGGGAGCGTGATCATGGAGCAGACGACCATCGAGGACGTGGGCTACCATATCGAGGGTAGCCTCATTGGCCGCTACGTTGAGCTCCGGGGCGGCTCCGCTGGCCGGCCGGAGGGCGAGAGCCGCCGTTTGGCTCTCACCCTCGGTGACCACAGCCAGATCAAGGCTCTCTAGGCGATGGCGATGCGCAGGATTCTGGTTACGGGCGGAGCCGGGTTCATCGGCAGCCACTTCATCCGCCGCCTCCTGCGAGAACACCCGGCCTACCACATCATCAACATCGATAAGCTGACCTACGCTGGCAATCGGGACAACCTGCGCGACGTCGAAGACGACCCTCGCTATCAGTTCGTCCAGGGCGACATCTGCGACCGCGATCTGGTCGACGAGCTGGTGGGCCAGGCCGACGCCATCGTCCACTTTGCCGCCGAGACCCACGTCGACCGCTCCCTCCTGTCTGCCGACGCCTTCATTCAGACCGACATAGCGGGCACCTACACCCTGCTTTGCGCCGCCCGCGATCATCGCCTCCAGCGCTTCCTCCATATCTCGACAGACGAGGTCTATGGCGATGTCCCCCAGGGCCATCGCTCGCGGGAGAGCGATCCCTTTCAGCCTCGCAGCCCCTACGCCGCCAGCAAGGCCGGCGGCGACCTGATGTGTAGCGCCTTCTACCAGACCTATGGCCTGCCTCTGATCATCGCTCGGCCCGCCAACAACGTGGGGCCTCATCAGCACCCTGAAAAGATGGTGTCCCTGTTCGTCACCAACGCTCTCCAGGATCAGCCCCTGCCCCTCTACGGCGATGGCCTTCAGGAGCGCGACTGGCTCTACGTCGAGGACGATTGCCAGGCCCTTGACCTGCTTCTCCATGAGGGAAGGCCCGGCGAGGCGTACAACATCGGCGCCGGTAACCACCGCCACAACGTCCGGGTAGCCGAGGCCATCCTCGATCTCCTGAGCAAGCCCCGCGACCTCATTCGCCACGTCGAGGACCGCCCCGGCCACGACCGCCGCTACGCCCTCGACTGGTCGAAGCTGCGGGCCATGGGCTGGTCGCCCGCTCACGATTTCGACCAGGCCCTGGCCAGGACGGTCGCCTGGTATCGCGACAACGAATGGTGGTGGCGGCGGGTGCGCTCCGGCGCCTACCAGGACTACTACCAGCAGCAGTACGGCTGGCGGCTCGCCCAGGCCGCTCGCCCAGCGCGTGGGGAGGGCCAACGATGATCGAGGGGGTGGAGGTCAAGCAGCTCGCCAAGCACGTCGACGAGCGCGGCTACCTGATGGAGATCCTGCGCAGCGACGACCCGATCTTCCGCAAGTTCGGCCAGGTCTACGTGGCCCTCAACTTTCCCGGCGTGGTGCGGGCCTGGCACTACCACCAGAAGCAGGACGACCACTTTGTGGTCGTCAAGGGCGTGGTGAAGGTGGCCCTGTACGACGCCCGCCGGGGCTCGCCCACCCAGGACCAGGTCGACGAGTTCTTCCTGGGCGAGCAGAACAACATCCTCCTGAAGATCCCGGTCGGCGTCATGCACGGCTACAAGACGGTGGGGACCGAGCCCTCCCTCCTCCTCAACTTCCCCACCGAGTCCTACGACCCACAGGAGCCGGACGAGTACCGCCTTCCCTGGAACACCGACCAGATCCCCTACGACTGGGACATCAAGATGGGCTGAGGGGGTGGTGGTGTGCGCGTGCTCGTCACCGGCGGCCGTGGCCAGCTAGGCCGCGAGCTCCAGCAGGCGCTGGCCTCGGAGACGGTGCTGGCCCAGGACCTGCCGGAGTTGGACGTCACCGATGCAGCGGCGGTCGATCGCGCCGTCGGCCAGTTTCGGCCGCAGGTGGTCGTCCACGCCGCCGCCTACACCGATACCCTCGGCTGCGAGGCCGACCCCGAGATGGCGCTGCGCGTCAACGGCGAGGGCACCCGCCAGGTGGCCCTGGCCTGCCGCCAGGCCGATGCCGCCCTGCTCTACGTCAGCACCAACGAGGTGTTCGCCGGCGACAAGGGTGAGCCCTACCTGGAATCTGACCAGCCCAATCCCATCAACGCCTACGGCCGCTCCAAGCTGGCGGGCGAGCGATACGTCCAAGCCACCCTCGACCGCTTCTACATCGTCCGCACCGCCTGGCTCTACGCTGCGGGCGGCGATAACTTCCCGGCGAAGGTTCTGCGGGCGGCCGACCGGGAGGGCTCTCTGCGGCTGGTCACCGACGAGGTCGCCTCTCCCACCTGGGCCCGCGACCTGGCCCAGGCCATCGCCCAACTCATCGCCCAGGCCGCCTACGGCGTCTATCACCTGACCAACGCCGGCGCCTGCTCTCGCTACCAGTGGGCCGAGCGAATTCTGGCCCTGGCCGGCCGTGCCGATGTCCCCCTGCAACCCATCACCCAGGCCGAGCACGGCGCCCCCTATCGCAAGCCGCCCTACTCGGAGCTGGCCAACCAGGCGGCGGCCGCCCTGGGCATCGTCATCCGGCCCTGGCACGAGGCCCTCCAGGAATACTTCCTCACCGCGCCCACCTTGGCCGGTCGCTAGGAGCCTGCCCTGAGCGCAGCGAAGGGGCCGCCCATGGCTGCTGAGGGTAAGGAACTTCCGTCTGTCGCCATCCTCACCGTCAACTACAACAGCGCCCCCTACATTGGCGACTTCCTGGCCTCGTTGCAGGCAATCACCTATCCCAACTACCGCCTGGTCGTGGTGGACAACGCCTCCGCCGATGGCTCACCCCAGGAGATTCCCCGCCTCTTTCCCCAGGCCGTCCTCCTCCGCAACGAGGAGAACCTGGGGTTCACCGGCGGCCACAACGTGGGCATCCGCTACTGCCTGGAGCAGGGTTTCGACTACGTCCTCTTCCTGAACAACGATACGGTGGTGAAGGAAGACTTCCTCGACCGCCTGCTCGAGGGCGCCGCCCCCCGGACGATGCTCGCCCCCAAGACGTATCTGTACAGCCAGCCGCACCTCCTGGACGATACGGTGGGCGACTTCGACTGGCGGCGCGGCGTCTGGCGGGGCTGGCTCTACGCCAAGCCGCCGCCGCCCGACTTCGACCGGCCGCGTCAGGTGGGCATGGCCAGCCTCTGCTGCCTGCTCGTGCCCACCGCTGTCTTCCTCGACGCTGGTCTGATGGACGAACGCTTCTTCATGTACTACGAGGACTTCGACTTCGTGGCCCGGGCCAAGGCAGCGGGCTACCGCCTCTGGCTCAATCCGGCGGCGGTCATCTACCACCGCAAGGCCGCCGCTAGCGGCGGCGTGGCCTCGCCCTTCAAGGTCTACTACGCCACCCGCAACCGTCTCTATCTCATGAAGAAGCACTCCTCCCGCTGGCGCTGGGCAGCCTTCCTCCTCTACTTCTTCGCCACCCGTCTTGGGTACGTCGTCGCCTACCCGGCCCGAGGCCAGGGGCGGCAGCTTCGTGCCATGTTCAGGGGCATCGCCGACTACTTTCGCGGCCGCCTGGGCCGTACCCACCAGGTGGCCGACTTTGGCTAGGGAGCGCTGAAGCTTGCGGATCGCCATTGATGCCACCTCCGTTCCCCCCCACAGGGTCGGTGCCGGCACCTACATCTACAACCTGGTGCAGGCGCTGGCCCAGGTGGACAAGGAGAACGCCTATTTCGTCTTCGCCAAGCCGCAGACCTTCGCGGCAGAAGACCTGCCAAGGGCCTGCCTTGAGCGAAGCGAAAGGGATCGCTTCCGGCTTGTACCCGTGCGACTCCCTTCGCGGCTGGCCCGCATGGCCTGGGAGCAGGCGATCCTGCCCCTGCACCTTCGCCGGTTGGGCGCCGACATCCTCCACTCGCCCCACTATACGACGCCCCTGGCTCCCGGTCCCTGGCGGCGGGTGGTGACCATCCACGACGTCACCTTCTTCCTTCTGCCGGAGCGCTATCCCGCCCTGCGCCGCTTCTACTTCCAGCAGGCCAGCCGCATCGGCGCTCGCCTGGCCGACCTTGCCATCGCGGTCTCCCAGACGGTGAAGGCGGATGTCGTGCGCTATCTTGGCTTGGCCGCCGAAAAGGTGCGCGTCGTGCATCTGGCGCCGGGGCCTAGCTTCCGCCCGCTGGCCGATTCGGCTAGAATGGCGGCGGTTCGGCAGAAGTATGCCTTGCCCCCCAGGTTCATCCTCAACGTAGGCACCCTGGAGCCGGGCAAGAACCAGGCGACGCTGCTGCGCGCCTTCCACAGGCTCAAGGCCCAGGGCCTGGAGTCGAGCCTGGTCATCGTCGGACCGCGGGGCTGGATGTACGAGAGGCTGTTTCGGCTGGTGGATGAGCTGGGCCTGGGAGGGGAAGTGCGCTTTGCCGGCTACCTGCCCGCTGAGGACCTGGCGGCCGTCTACAACCTGGCCGACCTCTTTGTCTTCCCCTCTCTGTACGAGGGCTTCGGCCTGCCCCCCCTGGAGGCGATGGCCTGCGGCCTGCCGGTGGTGGCGTCCACCGCCCCCGCCCTGGCCGAGGTCCTGGATGACGCTGCTCTCCTAGTCGACCCTCACGACTCGGACGCCCTAGCTGAGGCCGCGGCCAGGGTGTTGCGCGACGAACGCCTGCGCTCGCGTCTGCGCCGAAGGGGCCTGGAGCGGGCCGGTCACTTCTCCTGGCAGCGCACGGCCCGCGACACCGTGGCCGCCTATGAGGCGGCCCTCAGCCCGCCGCAGGCGGACGCCTTGAGCGGCTCGACCAGGGGCTAGCCGATGGACCTCTCCATCGTCATCGTCAGCTACAACGCCAGGGACTACCTGCGGGCCTGTCTCGCTTCCGTCTATCAGCACACGGCGGGCCTGGCCTACGAGGTGATCGTGGTGGACAATGACTCCTGGGATGGCAGCGCCGAGATGGTCGGGGGCGAGTTCCCGCGGGCGGCCCTGATCCGCTCGCCGGGCAACCAGGGCTTCGCTGCTGCCTGCAATCGGGGCATCGCCCAGGCCCAGGGCGAGTTCATCCTCCTCCTGAACCCCGACACGGACATCGCCAGCAACGCCTTCGCCCCCATGGTCGCCCACTGCCGCCAGCAGCCGGACGTGGGCGTCCTCGGCCCCAAGCTGCTCAACAGCGACGGCTCTTTGCAGCTCTCCTGCCGCCGCTTCCCCAGCCATCTGACCGGCCTGTTCAACCGCC
>CAYGYF010000076.1:0-7146 GCA_964354065.1 uncultured Dehalococcoidia bacterium
CGCCGTGGACGCCGCCCTGCGCCGGCGCCTGTTCGAGATGGCGGTGACAGCCGTCAAGGCCGCCGACTACACCAACGTGGGCACGGTGGAGTTCCTGCTGGACCGCCAGGGCAACGCCAGCTTCCTGGAGATGAACACCCGCCTCCAGGTGGAGCATCCGGTGACGGAGCTGGTGACCGGGGTGGACCTGGTGGCCGACCAGATTCTGGTGGCGGGCGACGAACCCTTGCCTTATCGACAGAAGGACATCAAGCTGCGGGGTTGGGCCATCGAGTGCCGCATTGCCGCCGAGGACCCCTTCAACGAGTTCCTGCCCTCGGTGGGCAAGGTGAGCTTCCTCAGCGAGCCGGGCGGCCCCGGCGTGCGGGTGGATACGGCCATCTACGAGGGCCGGGAGATACCCTGGCACTACGACCCCCTCGTCGCCAAGCTGTGTACCTGGGGGCGCAACCGCCAGGAGGCGATCCAGCGGATGCGGCGGGCCCTGCGGGAGTTCAAGATCGTGGGGGTCGCCACCAACATACCCTTCCACCTCCAGGTGATGGACAATGTCCACTTCATCGCCGGCACGCTGGATACCGCCTTCCTGGAGAAGCATTTCCGCTTCGATCAGCAGGATGAACTGGCGAACGAAGAGATCGCTCTGGTGGCGGCGGCCCTCCTGAGCCGCGGCAGGCGAAGGCCGACCGGCAACTCCCCGGCGATGCCGGTCCCGAACGGGGGCCCCATCAGCGCCTGGCGGGCTCAGGGGAGGCGCAATGCCGTCCGTAGGCGCGGCTGGGGCTGGCAAAGGTAGGCATGGCGCAGAAGTTCTTGATGCGCCTGGGTGACGCCCTGAAAGAGGTGGAGATCGAGGAGGGGCCCAAGGGCGTCCGCATTTGCATCAACGACCAGTGGCACACGATTAGCCTGGAGCAGATCGGGCGCTCCGCTCTCTTCTCCCTGATCATAGACGACCACCCGCACGAGTTCTTCGCCGAGGAGCGCAGCGGCGGCTTCGACATCGTCATCGGCTCCCAGCGCTATTCGGTGCTGCGGGAGTCCCGTGGCCGACGGGCGCCTCCTCGCCCTCAGACCCTGGCCGAGAAGGCGGTGGAGGCGGGCGGCTGGATGGTGCTCTCACCGATGACCGGTGTGGTGCAGGAGATCTACGTCGCGCTGGGGGATACGGCGGAGGCCGGCGACGTCCTGATCGTCATCGAGGCCATGAAGATGCACAACGAGTTGAGGGCGCAGCGGTCGGGTCGGGTGCAGGAGGTGTACGTGTCGCGGGGGCAGCGGGTGGAGCAGGGGAGCGCCCTTCTTCTTCTCGTTTAGGATTGCTAGGCGTTGACAAACATGGTATAGTTGAAACCACCGCCAACGGATAGAGAGATCTTTCCGCGAGGGCAGGCGCATATATCGCGAATTTCGCGTCAACGAACGGATCAGGGCAAGAGAGGTTCGGGTAATAGGGGACTCAGGCGAGAACCTGGGGGTCCTGCCGTTTCCTGAAGCCCTGGCCGCCGCAAGGGGACGCGACCTCGACCTGGTGGAAGTCGATCCCCATGGTAGTCCACCTGTCTGTCGTATCCTCGACTACGGCAAGTGGAAGTTCGAGCAGGCCAAGAAGGATCGGGACTCTCGCAAGCACCAAAAGGGCCTGGTGATTCACGAGGTGCGGATGCGGCCCCACATCAGCGATCACGACATGGAGCGGAAGGTGCGCCTGGCCGAGAGGTTGCTTGGTGGAGGCGACAAGGTGAAGGTTACGGTGATGTTCCGCGGTCGGGAGATGGCGCATCCAGAGACAGGAAGAGCTTTGTTAGAGCGTGTGTGCAGCCTGCTGAAGGAAATGGCGGCTATCGACGCGCCGGCTAACATGCAGGGGCGATTCCTGAGCACGATCCTGTCCCCCACCAACAAGAAGCCGGTGAAGGTCACCCAAGAGGCTAGCGAGGAATCGGTTGCCCAAACCTAAACTGAAAACCCACTCTGGCGCCAAACGTCGCTTCAGCGTCAGCGGAGGTGGTAAAATACTGCGGCGCAAGTCTCATGTCAACAACGCCCGCCGCAAGAAGCGCCAGGCGGTGAAGGGGCAGTTCGACGCCACGCAGCCAGTGCACCGCAGCTTCAGGCAACGGCTGCGTCGTCTCCTCCCCTACGGCGGCGTCTAGCCTTCTAGACTTGACAGAGGGAGACAAAGGTTGAGCAAGATCAAGAGAGGCGTCACCAGGAGGCGAAGGCACAAGGTGGTCATCGCCCAAACGCGGGGGCATCGGGGTGTCCGCCACCGCCTGTTCAAGCGGGCCCGCGAGTCGCTCATTCATGGTCTCCACTACTCGTACGAGCATCGCCGGGACCGCAAGGGGCAGTTTCGTCGCCTCTGGATAGCCCGGATCAACGCCGCCGTCCGCCTACATGGCCTCTCTTACAATCGCTTCATCGACGGTCTGCATAAGGGTGGAGTGGATATCGACCGCAAGGTGCTGGCTGATCTGGCAGTCCGGGACGGCAACACCTTCGCCCGATTGGTGGAGACGGCCAAGGCGGCGCTGGCTACCCAGTAGCATTCGCCAAGGTATCTTTCCCAAGGCCTGAAGTTGAGTCTTCGGGCCTTTCTGTTTAGAATAGGCCCATCCTTGCTCTTCGACTTCACGCCGAGCCTTTCTGGCCAGTCGCTCAGTGGGAACACTCATGATGAATGCGGTTGCCACCCGGGTCAGTTGCCAAGTCGAGGACCGTATAGTCTCCCGGCGCAAGCCGTTGCGGCTCGGTGTCTACCTGCTGGTAGTGGTGGTGGCGCTGCTGCTTGTCTTGGACAGCTATGGCACCAGCACGGCCGACTTGGGTGGGCCCTACTTCGACCTGGATGGTCTGGATGGTGCGGAGGGGCACGCCTGGCTCGACTCCTCGGTGCGGGTGACGGCTGACAAGCCTCTCTCCCTCAAGGAGGTGGCGGCAACCTTCAGCATCCAGCCCAGCCCGGCCAACTGTTCCCACTGCCTGAGCGTGGCCAGGGAGGGGCTCACCCCCTGGGACGGCTGGGCGCCCTGGGCCCACACCACCATCACCTTCAATCCTGACAGGCTCAACATCTTCCGGCCGGAGACCGAGTACACCGTGTCGGTTCTGGGCAAGCGCTTCCAGTTCCGGACAATCGCTGTTCCTGAGGCGGTCCGCTTTTCTCCTTCCCCTGGCCAGGGCAGGGTGAAGACGACGGTGCCAATCGAGATCGAGTTCGACCGGCTGCTGGCCGAGAACCCTCGCTATCTGGTGACCCTCGAACCGGCGGCGCCCTTCACTCCTCGCTGGGAAGGGCGAAAGCTCATCGTGGAGCACCAGCGGCTGTGGAACGACGAGACGTACAAGGTGATCCTGTGGCCGGGCATTCGCGACTGGGCCGGTCATCCCAGTCAGGAGACCTTCTCCTTCACCTTCACCACCGTCGCGGCGCCCGCAGTTGTCAGTGCCCAGCCGGGAGACGACCGCCTCCAGTCCGTGTTCGCTGAGGTCAGGGTGGGCTTCGACCAGCCCATGGACCGAGCGGCGGTGGAGCAGTCGTTCAGGGTCGAGCCGGCGGCGTCGGGCAGCTTCCAGTGGCCCGACGATAGGACGCTGGTCTGGAAGCCTCTGGTGCTGTTCTACAGCACGACGTATCGGATTAGCGTTGGCGGTCGCTCTCAGGAGGGCGATCCCCTGTCTGGAGAGTTCTCCTGGCAGTTTCGCACTCAGGACCCGCCCCGGTCGCCGATCACCGCCAGCGAGGATGGGAGCGTTGTCCTCACTTTCGACGACCAGGGTAGCAAGGCTCAGGTGGAGGCGATCCTGGACATCCTAGCCCAGAACCACGTAGGGGCCGTTTTCTTCCCGGTGGGCAAGTGGGCGAAGCTGAACCCTGAGCTCATCGATAGGATGAAGGCGGAGGGCCATCTCATTGGCAATCACACTTACAGCCACGCCCACCTAACGGGCCTGACGGACGATGAGATCCGCTGGGAGATCGAGAACGGTGCCGGCGGCTTTCTCTTCCGGCCTCCCTATCGGGAGGGCAACGGCACGGTGGACCGCATTGCTGGCGAGCTGGGCTACCAGATCTACCTCTGGAATGTGGATTCGCGGGACTGGACGGGAGCCGCCGCCAACGTCATCGTGGAGACGGTCATGCGGGAGGTGAAGCCGGGGGCGGTGATCGTCATGCACCTGCACGGGGCCCACACCGCCGAGGCGCTGAAGCAGCTCATCCCCCTGCTGACCCAGGCGGGCTACAAGTTCTCTCTTCCTAAGAAGCCTAGCCCCTGAGGACGGCGCCGACCTCGCGCGATAGGCGCTCCAGCAAGCGGCGGCGCTCCCGCTGCACCTCGGCGTCGGTGAGGGTGTGCTGGAAGGACTGGTAGGTGATGGAGAAGGCCAGGGACTTCTTGCCTGCGGGCACCGGCGGCCCGGTGTAGACGTCGAACAGGGAGGCCCGCTGCACCAGGGGGGAGCTCTCGATGATGGCCTGCACCTGGGCGGCCGTTATCCTTTCATCCACCACGATAGCTATGTCCTCCTCCACCGCCGGGAAGCGGGAAAGGGGCTGGTAGCGGCGGGGTCTACCCGTGTGGGGTAGCAGAGCCTCCAGGTTTAGCTCGAACAGATAGACGTCCTGATCGATGTCGAAGGAGGCGGCCACGCGCGGGTGCACCTGCCCCATTACGCCGACCCGCTCGCCGTCCACCTTGACCTCTGCCGTCCGGCCGGGCACCAGGGCGAAATCCTCGGCCTCGTGGTAGCTGGCGATCAGGCCCAGGTGGTCGAAGAGGAACTTCAGGTGGGCCTTGGCGTCGTAGAAATCGACCGCCTCTCCTGTGGGCTGGCCCCAGCGGTCGGGCCTATCTCCCGTCAGCACGCCGGCGAGGGATTCCACCTCTTGGGGCAGATCGTCGGGACGAGGCAGGTAGACGTGAGCCACTTCGAACAGGGTGACGAGTTGGGCCTGGCGGTGGCGTGGGTTAGCGGCCAGGGTCTCCAGGAGCGATGCTCTGAGGGTGGTGCGCAGGTACTCCTGCTGGCGGCTCATCGGGTTGGCCACCCGCAGGGGCGGATGCTGGCTCATCTCCTGGGGCGATAACACCTTGGCCAGGCTTTCCCGGTCGGTGAGGGAATAGGTGATCACCTCCTGCATGCCGGCGGTCACCAGGATGTCTCGCACCCGTTCCCGCTGCTCTCGCTGGGGTTGGAGCTGACCCGAGGGGATGACGCCGCTCAGGGTGGTGGTGGGAAGCTCATCGTAGCCGATGATGCGGGCTAGCTCCTCGGCCACGTCGTCGGGGATGCGGACGTCGGTGCGCCAGTAGGGGACGCGGACAACGTAGCGATCGGGGGGCACCCAGCGGCAGCCGAAGCCCAGGGACATGAGCGTCTGGCGAACCTGGGCTATGGGAAGCTGGACGCCCAGGACGCGGCGCAGGCGCTCCTGGGTGGCGGTGATCCGTTTCTCCCTTTGCTTGCCGGGATAGATGTCGATGATGCCCTCGGCGGCGCGGCCGCCGGCCAGCGTCAGCATGAGCCGCACGGCCCGCTTGGCAGCCACGATGGCCAGCTCCGGGCCCAGGCCCTTCTCGAAGCGCAGGGACGCGTCGGTGCGCAGCTTGAGGGCGGTGCTGGTACGGCGGATATTGGCGGGGTTGAAGTTGGCGGACTCCAGGAGGACGGTGGTGGTGTGTTCGCTTACCTGGCTGGCGGCGCCGCCCATCAGTCCGGCCACGGCGACCGCCGCTTTGGCGTCGGCGATGACCAGCATGTCCGGGTCGAGCGGCCTCTCGGTGCCGTCCAGAGTGACCAGAACCTCGCCCGGGCGGGCACGCCGCACGATGATCTTGCGGCCGCTGATGAGGGAAAAGTCGAAGGCGTGCAGGGGCTGGCCCAGCTCCAGCATCACGTAGTTGGTGATGTCCACCACGTTGCTGATGGGTCGGACGCCGGCAGCCAGCAGGCGCTCCTGCATCCAGGGGGGCGACGGCCCGATCTGTAGACCGTCGATGAGGGCGGCGCAGTAGCGGGGGCAGAGGTCGGGGGCGGCTATCTCCACGCTGGCCCGGTCCTTGATGAGCCGGCCCATCTCCGGGTAGCCCAGAAGCGGCTCGCGGACGCTGGTGCTAGTGAGGGCAGCTACTTCGCGGGCGATGCCCAGCACCGACAGGCAGTCGGGCCGGTTGGGGGTGATGTCCAGATCGAGGACGGTATCGCCCAGGAACTCGGCGAGGGGCATGCCCACAGGGGCATCATCGGGCAGCACCAAGATGCCCTCGTGCTGGTCGGACAGGCCCAGCTCCTTCTCGGAGCAGACCATTCCGGCTGATTCCACGCCGCGGATCTTGGCGGCCTTGAGGACGATAGGCTCGCCGGTGTGGCCGTCGATGAGCTCCGCTCCCACGCGGGCGAAGGCCACCTTCTGGCCAGGGGCCACGTTGGGGGCGCCGCAGACCACGGTCATCTGCTCGCCGTCCAGGTCGACGGTGGCCAAGCGCAGGCGGTCGGCGTTGGGGTGGGGGCAGACGTCCGCTACCTGAGCCACGCTGATCTTGTCCCAGGCGCGGCCGGTGCTCTCAATCGCCGCTACCTCGGAGCCGGCGCTGGTGAGGAGACGGGCCAGCTCCTGGGGAGTGACAGTTATGTCAACATATTCGGCTAGCCACTTGAGGGGTGCTTTCACTGTACCATCTCAGAACTGTTCAAGAAAGCGCAGGTCGTTGGCGTAGAAGAGGCGGATGTCGTCGATGCCGTGGCGCACCTTGGCGATCCGCTCGACCCCCATGCCGAAGGCAAAGCCGGTGTAGCGCTCGGGGTCGTAGCCGACGTTGGCCAGCACCTCCGGGTGAACCATGCCTGCCCCCAGGATCTCGATCCAGCCGGAGTTGTTGCAGGAGCGGCAGCCCTGGCCCTCGCACAGCGGGCAATCCATAGACATGTCGGCGCCCGGCTCCACGAAGGGGAAGTAGTCGCAGCGGAAGCGGACGCGGCGCTGGGGGCCGAACATGCGGCGGGCGAATTCGTACAGGGTTCCCTTGAGGTCAGCCATGGAGATGCTCTCGTCCACGGCCAGGCCCTCCACCTGGGTGAGCATCCACTCGTGGGTGGGGTCGGTGGCCTCGTGGCGGTAGCACTTGCCCGGCGACACGATGC
>CAYGYF010000077.1:0-7126 GCA_964354065.1 uncultured Dehalococcoidia bacterium
CGGAGGCGGACTCGCCTCTGGCGAGGGTTAGAGCGCAGCGTTGACATCGCTGAGGTCAGAGGTTCAAGTCCTCTATCGCCCACCATTTCCCGAATATCGAAAGGCGGCGACCAGGACGAGTAGCGACGGCACGGTTCCAGAGAGGGCGACCCCCTCCGCCTCGGGCGGACGGGCTGAGAGGCGCCCACCCTCTGCCGCCGCCAATACCCCCTGCGAGCCGGCTGGCGAACGCCCACTCCTGTCGGGCCAGTAGCCAGCCCCGGAGGCACCCGTTAGCGGCCCAATAGCCCGCCTCAGGCGGGGAAGGTGGGTGGAACCACGCAGGCGATGCCTCTCGTCCCACGAGGACGGGAGGCATCTTGGTTCTTGAGGGCATCTACGCAGGAATGGACCGAAGCACTAAGAGAAGTCCGCTGGCGGCTTGCGGATGCGGCTGCTAAGGGAAGCACGAGATGGCCCGAAGTAGGTCCGACCAAGAGCGGCGACCGAAATGGCTAATACGCAACGTCCTCTGGCCTGACCTTCCCCGACGGGGCGTGGCCGAAAAAGAGAAGGCGCTCCTGCCAAGCGCAATTCTCGCTCTCGCTATGACGAGTGGACTGAACATTACAGCGTTCGGCCTGATAACGGCTCTGATCATTATGCGCGCGGGCGATAGCCCATACCGGTACGTCTTCGCCGCAACCACCGCTATCCCCGCACTGTTTGCGCTGCCCGGCCTCTTGACGGTCATTCGAATGGTCTTTTACTTCTGGGTCAAGGACAAGACAGGGGAGTGAGCAATGAGCGACGGTACAAGCCACCTGCCCAAGGACGAGCGCCTGGAGCGCTTGCGCCACTCGGCGTCCCACGTCATGGCCGAGGCCGTGCTGTCGCTCTTCCCCGACGCCAAGCTGGGCATCGGCCCCCCCATCGACACCGGCTTCTACTACGACTTCGACTTGCCCCGGCCGCTGACGCTCGACGACCTCCAGGTCATCGAGGAGCGCATGCGCCAGAGCATCGCCGCCGATCATTCCTTCGTCCAGGAGAAGATGGACAAGGAGGCGGCTCGCCGCCTGTTCGCCGACCAGCCCTACAAGCTGGAGCTCATCGAGGAGATCGCCGACGCGATGGTGAGCACGTATAAGCACGCCGGCTTCGTCGACCTCTGCGCCGGGCCTCACGCCGCCAGCACCGGCCAGGTGCGCGCCTTCAAGCTGACCAGCGTGGCCGGCGCCTACTGGCGGGGCGACGAGCGCCGCCCTATGCTCCAGCGCATCTACGGCGCTCTCTTCGAGACCGAGGGGGAGCTTCAGGAGTACCTCCATCGCCTGGAGGAGGCCCAGCGCCGCGACCATCGCCGCCTGGGCCGGGAGCTCGACCTGTTCAGCTTCCACGAGGAGTTCGGCCCTGGCCTGGTCTACTGGCACCCCAAGGGCGGCCGCGTCCGCACCATCATCGAGGAGCTGTGGCGTCAGGAGCACTATCAGGCCGGCTACGAGATCGTATACACGCCGCACATCGGTAAAGGGGCGCTCTGGGAGACCAGCGGCCACCTGGACTTCTACCGCGAGAATATGTACCCGGCCATGGACGTCGACGGTCAGGACTACTACCTCAAGCCCATGAACTGTCCCTTCCACATCCAGATCTACCGCTCAGGGGTGCGCAGCTATCGCGACCTGCCGGTGCGCCTGGCCGAGCTGGGCACCGTCTACCGGCTGGAGCGTTCGGGGGTCCTGCACGGCCTGCTGCGGGTGCGCGGCTTTACTCAGGACGACGCCCATATCTTCTGTCGCCCCGACCAGTTGGAAGAGGAGATCGTGCGGGCGGTGGACTTCGGCATCCACTATCTGCGCCTCTTCGGCTTCCAGGAGTACCAGGTCTTCCTCTCCACCCGGCCGGAGAAGTACGTGGGCGACCCCGAGGAGTGGGACCGGGCCACCGAAGCCTTGCGGGAGGCCGTTGAGGCCAAGGGCCTGGCCTACGAGGTGGACGAGGGAGGGGGGGTCTTCTACGGGCCAAAGATCGATATCCACGTCCGCGACCCCATCGGCCGCCTCTGGCAGCTCACAACGGTGCAGTTCGACTTCAACCTCCCCGAACTCTTCGACCTGCACTTCATCGGCCAGGACGGGCGCGAGCACCGGCCCTACATGGTGCACAGGGCCCTTCTGGGTGCCATCGAGCGCTTCGTGGGTGTTCTCATCGAGCACTACGCCGGCGCCTTCCCCCTCTGGCTGGCGCCCGTGCAGGCGGTGGTCATCCCTATCGCCGACCGCCACGCCGACTATGCCCGCCGGGTGGCTGCCGAGCTGAGGGCGGCCGGCCTGCGGGTCGAGGTGGATGAGCGCTCCGAGCGCATGCAGGCCAAGATCCGCGATGCCCAGCTCCAGAAGGTGCCCTACATGCTGGTGGTGGGCGACAAGGAAGCGAAAGCCGAGGCCGTGGCCGTGCGCCTGCGCAGCGGCGAGGACCTGGGGCTCCTGCCGGTGAGCCAGTTCCTTCTGCGCGCCCTGGACGAGGTACGCGAGCGCGTCTAGGGGCAGGTCGCGAACAGCTTTCCGGTGTACCTCGTCACGTCGCCGATCAGGATGTAGCCGTTCGCGTCCAGGTCCAGGCGGCAATCCCCACCGCCCGGGCAGGTCACCGAGGTGAACAGCTTTCCGGTGTACCTCGTCACGTCGGGAATCAGGATCTGGCCGTTGTTGTCCTGGTCCAGCGGCCAGGCGGCGTGGCCGGCGTCGTTCGGGCAGGCAGCCAGCGGGTCGGTGCCCATGTAGACCTCGCTGAGGTCGGCGAAGCCGTCGCCGTCATCGTCGTCGTCCACGTCGTTGGTCAGCCCATCCCGATCCGTGTCCACCGGCGCCACATCGTCCCGCAGCTCCAGGTGAGCGATGTTGTTCGCCGGGTTGAAGTCGCTGACGTGGGCCGTGGCCACGCTGATCCAGTTGTCGAAGGCGAACGAGTAGTCACCTGCCACCGTGCACCGTATCGTCCACACCTCGTCCACCACCACATCCGTGCTCACCGGCACCGCATAGATCACCGGCGGCACCGTCCTGGGCACAGCCGTGCAGAGTTGCGGGTGAGACGGCCACACCTTGCCGTCGTTCGCGATGTCCACCGGCCCGTAGCTACCGTTGTTGTGGATCGTCTTGCGCAGGGTCACGTCCACGTCCGTGTTCAGCGGCAGCGGCTTGGGCGGCCGCACGGTAAAGGTCTCGCCGACGATCTTCACGTCAGTCTGGGTGACCGCAGCCACCGTCAGCTCCGTGTGCGCCGTGTTGTTGCCCGGTACCGGGTCACGCACGTGCGGGTCCTTCGGCGTGATGGCGCCGTCGAAGCTGAACTTGTGCGTGCTCGGCTTCGTGCAGTGGATGACGAACGGCTCGGTGTGCACAACGTCCACGCTCACCGGCAGGCCAGAGTACTGCTGCACGTGGCTGGTGGGCGAGACGGTGCAGTCCGGCGGCACGGTCACGACGGTGTTGGTGGTGGCCGACACAGGCGCGAACGGCCCGTTGTTGTGGAGCACCTTCTTCACGGTGATAGGCACGTCCTGGCTCATGGTGATCTGCGTCGGCGGGGTAGCCACGTACTGACTGACGATCTTCAGGTCGGCCAGAGCCCACACGTTCACCGTGAGCTGGGTCGACTTACTGTTATTGCCCGGGACAGGGTCGATGACGTTCGGGTCCTTGATCCGCACGATCTGGTTGTTGAAGATGAACGGCCCGTGGGTGCTCTTCGTCGTGCAGTGGATGGTGAACTGCTCGTCGTGGCTCACGTCCACGCTGGTTGGCAGCACCACCTGGGCGCTGATGGGCCCGCCGGGGTTGACGGTGCAGCCTGCAGGAGCCGTGGCCGTCTTCTGGATCTCCACCTCCACCGGCCCCGACGGCCCGTTGTCGTGCAGGATCTTGCGCAAGGTGATCACTTTGTTCTCGCTCACGTCGATGTCCGTGGGCGGGCTGACGAAGCTCTGGCTGACGATCTTGACGTCGGCAAGGGACTGGACCAAGGCGCTCCCCTCCACCTTCCCGTCCGTCCCGGGGTGCACGCCGAGGTACAGCCCGCTGGTTAGGTCGCTCAGGTCCAGCGTCAGGATGTGGAAGTAGGGGGTGTCGGGCACGAACGACAGCCAGCCGCCCAGCTGGATGTTGGCCGACAGATTGATGAGGAAGATGCTGAAGTAGTACCTGAAGTCGGACAGGGTCACCGTGGCGTAGTTAGTGCTGGAGCTGAAGTCGCCCGCTGTGACCGGACCGAAGGCCACCGGGGTCTGCGGCTCTTTGTAGGTGATACCGTCGCTGCCGGAGGCATCGCCGCTGGCCTGCCAGTGAGACGTGATCTTGTCTGAGCCCAGGTCCGGGTCGATCTTGAGCCCTATTCCCAGCGACGCGCCGTGCCAACTAAACTTCAGGCCTGTCTGGTCCGGAGTCAGCACCAACTCAGGGATGGGGAAGGAGGCACCGGTCCCAAAGGGCGTCGTGAAGCTCTTCGACCTGTCGAAGTTCGTTTCTAGGTACCACCCAATGACCTCCACATTCACGATGATAACCTTGACACCCAGGAAGAAGTTGAAGCGCAGGAGGAACTCATCGCCCCCTTCGGGGTGGGGGACCCCTGCCTGGGTGAATTGCTGTTGACTCCAATCCAGCGGCTTGAGAGACGAGCTGAGCGTGTAGACCTGTCCCGCCGTCATGAGGTCGGGCATGTTCAGCGTCACGTTCACCGGCAGCCTAAGGCCGACGCCCACGTCGAGCAGGAAGCCCGCCCTCGCCTCGAACCACGTGACGCCCCACGACCGTACCTTCTTGTGGATGGTCCAATCGATCCTCGGCGGGCCGAGGGTGAGCCCCATGACGACGTCCTCGATCGTTGCGGAGGGCGAGAGGGGCATTGCCAGCTGCTCCAGCGCCCCAGGGCTCGCCTCGGGGTAGGTAATGTCGAACACCTCGTCAACAATGTGGGTCCGGGGCTCCTTGCCAAACTCGTACTGGTCCCAGATGCCGGGGAACTCGGCCTCCAGGTAGTCGTGGTACGCCTGGTCATAGTTTCCGGGCTCCAGATGGCACGTATAGCCCTCCGCGCAGGGCTGCCCCGGGTCCTCCTGCTCCACCTCAAGGCTGGGCCACACGTCCACCCCGGCCTCCTCGGGACCGTCGTAGTCAAGCGTCGTCTCGCTGGTGATCCTGATGTGATCGTCCTCCACCACCGCTTCGTACTCATAGGACGCGTCAGGAACCGCGAGGCCTTGCGCCTGGCGGTTCGCGATCGCCTCCTGCAGCCCCCGCTGAAAAGGCGTCCCGGGCAGGTCAGGTGGCCGCAGTCTGAATGGGCAGTCCCTGTCGATGGCCAGCTTTACCGGGTTGGCCGCGCCGTCATACGCCGTCGGGATCTTGCCGACAGATTCGTCATCCGCGACCCAGCCGGTCACAGGACCGGCCAGCCACAGGTTGACGAGCTGCGGCCCAGGAACCTGGATCTTGACGCCGATCCGCGTGATCACCTGGTCGCCGTTGAAGCTCTGCTCGCCCGGGGTCAGCAGGCCCGCCCCGGCGTTCCACGGCGAGACAAGCCTCGGCCTCGGCTCATGGGCCTGGGTAATCGTGTTGGCGTGGCCGGGGTTCAGGTTCTCGTTCTCGCACTCGCCATAGGGGCAGGTGGCCACGGGGTTGTTGTTGCCGGGATTGCCGTCGTAGTAGCCGAACGACAGCATCCCCTCGGTGATGGGGTTGATGACGTCGATGTTGTCCGGCGCCCAGTTTAACTGGTAGCTGTACGCCGTCGCCTCCTCGTCCAGCGGGATGCCCTTGGTATAGACGTCCACGTAGATGGTGGGGTTGCCAGCGCTGCTCACCGAGATGCACCTGTCTATGGCTCCTAGAGAGCCTGGCCCCGAAGACGACGGCAGGACGTTCCCCGTCGGGTCCATGTCTATGCCGATGTAGCCGATCGGGTCGCTCTCGGCAGCGCGGACGCCGCCGTCCCCGCCACTGAATAGCGGCAGCAACGCGAAGGCCAGCGCCAGGCCTATCGCCCCCGCTAGGGCCGTCAACACTAGTTTCTTCATCGCTGCACCCCCTCGCTCTCTTGCGCCTACCCCAGCCCACCTCTTACAATAGAAATGGCTGGGGTGTGTGCCCGCACTCTCTAGCTGCTGGCCCTGGGCGGCGTCTGCCGCCCGGGGCCTTATGTTTTCTCCATTTGGAAGGAAATAAATAAGGCTGACCCGTTGGGGGTCAGCCCTGGTGCACCTCCAAGGATACTCTAACGGTGACATGCCCTGCCCGCGACATGTGCTCCTCCCCAAAACCAGCCCTTCGGCTCCGCTCAGGACAGGCTCTTCGCGGTGTGCCCGTCACGGGCACAATCGAAGCGTCCGCAACATTAACATAATAGGACAGTTTTGTCAAGAGGTTTGACCCCCTAATTTCCCGAAAATTTTCGCCGATACGGGACGGGCCGCGACGAGCCCCGGTAGCCCCTCCTGCCGCCGCCCTCGCCCCGCCATCCGCTTCCCATCCGCTGTGAAACCGCGCCGCTTCCCCCTTCCCTCTTCCCGCTTCCCGCTTGTCCCCCGTATAGAAATCTTCTAAGCTGGTGGTGCAGTGTTCAAGAAGCTCCTGGTCGCCAACCGAGGCGAGATCGCCCTGCGGGTGATCCGCGCCTGCCGCGAGGTGGGCATTGCCACCGTCGCCGTCTACTCCGACGTCGACCGCGACTCCCTCCACGTGCGCTACGCCGACGAAGCCTATCCCATCGGCCCGGCGCCCGCCCAGGAGAGCTACCTCAACGCCGCCAAGATCCTGCGGGCGGCCAGGAAGGCCGGCGCCGACGCCATCCACCCGGGCTACGGCTTCCTGGCCGAGAACGCCGACTTCGCTCAGGCCTGCCGCGAGGCTGGCATCACCTTCGTGGGGCCCACGCCGGAGTCCATCCGCCTGCTGGGGGACAAGATCCAGGCGCGGCGGCTGATGAGCCAGGCGGGTGTACCGGTGGTGCCCGGCACCGACGAGGCGGCCACGGCCGACACGGCCGCCGCCGCCGCCACCCGCATCGGTTACCCCATCCTGGTCAAGGCGGCGGCCGGCGGCGGCGGCAAGGGCATCCGCGCCGTCTATCGGGCCGAGGAACT
>CAYGYF010000078.1:0-7103 GCA_964354065.1 uncultured Dehalococcoidia bacterium
TGGTCGGGGTGGGCGGATTTGAACCGCCGCCCTCGTGGTCCCAAACCACGCGCTCTAGCCAGGCTGAGCTACACCCCGGCCACTCACAGGGTACAGCCAGGGCTAGGGGTGGTCAAGATTTCGCCCTGAGGGGCTCAAGGCCGAAGGGACGAAGGAAGGTAGGGGCGGCGGCGCCCCAGGCTACCGGCGCCAGCGGCTCGACGTTGCGGCGCGACTGCCTGGCGTGCTCATGCTGTTGAGTCCGCCCGTTGCGGCCGGACCCCGAACGGAGAGCCTTGAGGAAGATCGGTACCATCTCCGGGTCCCACTGGCTGCCCGCCCCCCGCTGCAGCTGGCGGACGGCCTGGGCGTGGCTCATCGCCGGTCGGTAGGGACGGTGGCTGGTCATGGCGTCGTAGGCGTCGGCGACGGCCACGATGCGAGCGGCCAGAGGGATATCCTGACCCCTCAGGCCGTCGGGGTAGCCGTTGCCATCATAGCGCTCGTGGTGGTAGTAGACGATGGGATAGGCGTCGCGCAGGAAAGCCACCCGCTTGCAGAGCTGGCCGCCGATGTAGGGGTGCAAACGTATCTCGGCCCACTCCTCCGGCGTCAGCTTGTCGGGCTTCTTGAGAATAGCATCGGACACGCCGACCTTGCCCGCATCGTGGAGGGCAGCGCCGTAGCGGATGAGTTCCGTTTGCTCCTCCGTCAGGCCGAGAGAGTTGGCCACCAGTTCGGCGTAGTGCGCTAGGCGGGTGCAGTGGTCGGCCGTGCAAGGGTCGCGACTCTCGATGGCCTCGGCCAGAGCGAACACAGTCTCGATGGTCAGACTCTTGAGGGTAGCCTGCTGGCGCGCGTGCTGGATGCATACCGAAAGCTGATTGGCGAGGCGCTTCACCTGCCCCAGGCGGTGGCCGTTGACCTCGCCCCGCTCGGGGAAGGCGGCCAGAAGGGCGCCAATGGCGGTGTTTCCGTCCATGATCGGTGCAGCCAGCGTCGAACCGATGCCCAGGTGCTGGACGAGGGCCTGCCCCCTGGCATAGCGGGGGTCGTCCTCGACATCGCTGCTGGAGGCGGGCTGGCCCTGGAGTATGGCCCATCCAGCCGCCGACTCACCGATGTGCAACTGGCCCACTAGTTCCTCGGTTTGGGGGATGTCTTCGGCGGCAATCCCCCAGATGCTCGCCAGGGCCAGGTGCGACGAGTCGGCGGCAGGCGTCACCACAGCGCAGGTCTTGGCATCGGTCAGCTTACCCAGGAGCCCGGTCGTCAATTGCATCAGTTCCTGCTCGCCGATCCCGCCCAGGATGGCCGTGTCGAGAGCCTGGAGCGCCCTGATCTCGGCCAGAAGCCGCCCCTGCTGGGTGACGGTGTGGCGGAGAGCCTCTGTCGCGTCTTGGGTCTCTCCCCCGCTTTCGGTAAGCCTTCCACTGGTGGCTCCCGGGCTCTCCGTTGTTCTCGCCAATCCCTCGTTTCGCCTGCCCAGGTGGGCGTTGGCCAGTCCTACGGCCAGCCCCACGGCTAGCCCGAACCAGAAGGCGGCCGCCAGGATCGTCAACCAATAGTTCTGGGGGTTGAACTCGCCCGCCGCGCCCGCCGCGTAGATGCCGCCAAACGCGGCGGCCATCAGAAGCGCCAGCACGAGGAGCCGTCCCCCCAGCGACGCCGATAGCCTCTGCCAGAACGGTGTGGCGAACGCTCCCGCCTGAGCGCCGGGCGTTCGTTCATCCCGACCGTGGTTGAGGCCGGCGGCAGAGCGACCGTTGTTGCTGCCTGAGGTCGTAGCCACTACCCTACCTCCCCTATTTACTGCTCTCCGCCCAGAAAGACGCGGCACCAGCGCGACCTGTCATCGGGATTCTTACGGGAACAGGCCGACGAAAGATTGGTAATAATCGCTGATACTCACGCCGACGGCCGTCACAGCCATGACCGCTATCAGGGCGATCAGGGCAAGCACTATGCTGAACTCGCCCAGCGCTTGCCCGTCCTTCTGACCCGCCCCAGGCAACTGCCTAAGCAGCGAGCGCAACTTTGCATAACATGTGGTACTCATTGTCTATTGTGACGCGGAGGAGGGGGGTTTTGTTACAGGCGGGCGGCGCCAATGAGTTCGTGGATGTCCTGGATGTCTTCTTGCTCCATGAACTGATGGATTCCCTCCAGGACGTCGAGGGTAGCTCGGGGGTTGACGAAGGTGGCGGTGCCTACCTGGACGGCACTGGCCCCAGCCAGCAGGTACTCGATGGCATCCAGGCCGGTCATGATGCCGCCGCAGCCGATGACGGGAACGTCCACTGCCGCCGCCACCAGGTAGGCGAGGCGCAGAGCGATGGGCTTGAGGGCAGGGCCGGAAAGGCCGCCGAAGGTCCAGCCCAGGGCCGGCCGTCTGCTCTTTACGTCGATGGCCATGGCGGGGTAGGTGTTGATGAGGGTCAGAGCGTCGGCGCCGGCCTCGGCTACGGCCCGCGCCACAGCCGCGATGTCGCTGACGTTGGGGGTGAGCTTGACGATGACCGGCAGGGTTGTCTCCCGCGTCACCGCGGCGGTTACCGCGGCGGCCATCTCGGGGTCGCTGCCGAACTCCAGTCCGTTGGCCACGTTGGGGCAGCTAATGTTCAGCTCCAAGCCACTAACTCCAGGTACACCGTCCAATCTGCGGGCCAGCCTGGCGTACTCGTCGATGCTCTCGCCGGCAATGTTGACGATGACCGGCACCCGCCAGGTGGCCCAGATCGGCGCCATATCGCGAATGAGGGCCTCCACGCCGATGTTCTGGAGGCCGATGGAGTTGAGCATGCCCGCGGGCGTCTCCACCGTCCGCAACTGGGGATTGCCGCGCCGCCGCCGCAGGGTGGTGCCCTTGCAGACGACCGCCCCCAGGCGCTGGATGTCGAATACCTTGGCCAACTCCAGGCCGTAGCCGAAGGTGCCGGAGGCAGCCATCACGGGGTTGGCCAGGAGGAGTCCGCGCTTGCGTTTGGGGGCCAGCTCAACGGCGAGGTTCACGCTCTCTTGTCCTTCTCCCCTTCGCTGCACTCAGGGCAAGCTCTGCTGGCGCTATTATACCAGTCGTTTGGCAGGAGGTTGGGCAAAAAGGAAGGGTGCCCCGAACTATCGGGGCACCCCCAAAAGGCCGGCACTCCCCTTGCTTAGCCGAGACGGGCGCCGCCGGGCCCTCCGGCGCCGGCCGCCGTCATGTCCTCCTCCCCCTGATCCCCTGCGGGGGCAGGGAGTTCCTTCGACTTGCCCCATCGGCCGTAGGTCAACTCCGCGAGAGGCTCATCCTCCCACAGCCAGTCCGATGCGGAGTTGCGAAACTCCTTCTCGGCACCGCACAGCTTGCAGATGCCCAGGCTGGTGGCGCCGTGGGGGCTCTCGATCAGCCAGTGGTGACGACACTGGCTCTCGATGCTTGGCTCATTGGCCTGTGTAATCGTTGCCTCGGTCATTCTGGTCCTCCGCTCCAGAGGCTCCATGTTTAGACGCTTGCTATCATACATACGTTACACAAGCGTTTTTGGATCATACACAGTCGCAGCGGCGCTGTCAAGGTTCTTGCCATATTTACAGTATCGACTTGACTAATTCTTCACCTTCTGTTAACATCGCTGTAGTGATCGTGCTACGCTATACTACTAACGACAGAACCGGCCTGGACGTTTCGCGACAGTCACAATCTGCGGTTACAGCGGTCATGGGAATGCAGACCACCAAGAGCCAGATCCTCGCCCTGCTGAAGCGAAGTGCCGGCAGTACGGTAGAGGAGCTGGCTTCCGCTCTGAGCCTGGCGCGCATGACCGTCCGCCAGCATCTCGCCACCCTGGAGCGGGACAATCTCGTGACCGCCCACGAGGTGCGGCGATCCACCGGCCGGCCCCATTTCGTCTATTCCCTGACCGATAAGGGCGAGGAGAGCTTCCCCAAACGCTACGACCGCCTGGCCGACATGATCATCGACGAGGTGGGTCTCCTCGACAGCAGCGAGCTCGAGGGTCTTTCGCGGGCCGAGAAGAAGGCCCTCCTCTTCCGCAAGCTGGCCCGCCGGATAGCCAGCCAGTACGCTCAGCGCCTAGAGGGGAAGTGCCTGGAGGAGCGGGTGCTGGCTGTAGCCGATATCTTGCAGGCTGAGAGCGGTTTCGCCGAGTGGCGCAGACTGGGCCAGGGCTACGAGATCCTGGACTACAACTGCGCCTATCGCAAGGTGGCCGAGAGCCAGGATGAGGTCTGCGCCTGGCATCTGGAGTTGCTGAGCCGATTGGTGGGCGGCGATGTTCGAGTTGCCGAGTTCCAGAGCCACGGCGGCGATTGCTGTCGATTCATCGTAGAAAGCGGCGACCTTCCTGCCGATGGCGGGGAGTCGCCCCAGTAGGAGATACGAGAGTGAAGCAAGGCGAGGACAAGCAAGGGCCTAGCGAAGAGGCGGTCCTGGCCGCCCTAAGCACAGTCAGGGACCCGGAGTTGCACCGAGACATCGTCAGCCTGGGGATGATCCGCGACCTACGCATCTGCGGCGGCAACGTCGCCTTCAAGTTCGTGCTCACCACCCCCGCCTGTCCGGTGCGCAATGAGCTTCAGCGTCTGGCCGAGGAGGCCGTTCGCACGCTGCCCAACGTGGAGAGCGTGAACGTCGAGATGGGAGCCGAAGTGCGGCCCCACTCGCCCGCCGCGCTGGCGGGCCCCCGGCCAGTGGAAGGCGTGCGCAATATCATTGCCATCGCCAGCAACAAGGGCGGCGTCGGCAAGTCGACGGTGGCTGCCAATCTGGCCGTCGCCCTGGCCAAGCACGGAGCGCGGGTGGGCCTGCTCGACGCCGACCTGACCGGCCCCAACATCCCCACCATGTTCGGCCTGGGGCAGGGCCACCAGGCCGAAGTGGGCCTCTCGCCGGTGGAGCGCTACGGCGTGAAGGTGGCCTCCATCGGCTTCGTCCTCGAGCCAGGGCTGGCGGTTATCTGGCGCGGCCCGATGATCGGCTCTGGCGTGCGTCAGCTTCTCCACGAGCTGCCCTGGGCGGAGGGGGGCGAGCTGGACTACTTGATCATCGACCTGCCGCCGGGCACCAGCGATGCCCCTCTGAGCATGGCCCAGGAGGCGCCCATCGCCGGAGCCGTCATCGTCACCACGCCCCAGAGCGTGTCGCTGGAGGATGCCACCAAGGCGGTGACGATGTTCGAGAAGCTGAACGTGCCCGTGTTCGGCGTCATCGAGAACATGAGCTACTTCCTCTGTCCCCACTGCGGCGAGCGCAGCGAGATCTTCGGGCACGGCGGCGCTCGTGAGGCCGCCGAGAAGCTGGGGCTGGACTTCCTGGGCGAGATCCCCCTGGACGCCCAGGTGCGCGCCAGCAGCGATGATGGCGTGCCCATCGTCGAGCGCGACCCGGACTCGCCGGTGGCCCAGGTGTTCACGGCCATCGCCGAGCGCATCGCCGCCCGGGCCAGCGTCGAGCGCTTCTCCGCGTTTCCATAAGTACACAAGAGACCCCCTTCGACATCAGCCGAAGGCAGACCCGCCTGCCGGTAGGCAGGCTCAGGATGTACCCTGCTGGATGCGCTGGCGGGCCATCTCTGCGTACTTCGGCTCGCTCTCGATGAGGAGCCAGCGGCGGCCGTGTCTGTGGGCGGCGAGGGCGAGGGTGCCGGCGCCAGGGAGCGGATCTACGGCGGTCTTTGGCCGAACTCCTCGAAGTATTGCTGGAGGCCGAAGTAGAACACCAGATAGTTCCGAAGCTGAGCTAGTTCGACGGCTTTCCCGGTGCTGAGCAGATAGCCTTTGATATTCCTGGAAAACCCCTCACCACCAAACACGAGGATGTGCTTGACGGGGCGAGCGTCAAAATCCGTAATGGTGTGAACCAGCTTATCTTCCGCTGACCCGGGCCCGTGCTGATACTTGCATTCTATCCCAAGAGATCTGCCAGCATCGTCGTAAACTAGGAAATCGGCGATCCTCCGTCGCCCCAGTATGCTAACCCCCATTTTTGCTTGGCGCAGGTATGACAGGCCGAGTTGCCGGATTACCTTCGCAACCTCGGCTTCAAACGCCGCGCCAGTTGAACCTCGCTGGTGTTGACTCGGAGCCATTCCCCAGACTCCTCTATCCCTACACGCCAGGCCTACGTTGACTGACGCTGCTCAACCAGCCGCATAGAGTTATTGCTCTGCGCCGAGCCGTATTCGGTGACAAGTCTAGGCTCTCCAAAACCCCCGCGACACGCGTCTCATCTAGAAGAGCAGACATGTCGGCAGCTCCCTGGAGATCAATCCCCAAGTCAGAGGCGACATACTTCACGATCGGAGCGGTTAGGACTACCTCTCGCTGTAAGTCAGGTTTATCAGCGTCCGAGGCTCTGAGCCATTCCATCCCTAGAGGGGTGACTTCTAAACGCTGGCCCGTCCTATCCACAGGCCCCACAGCCTGAACGAGACGCAAAGCAATGGCTGCATCAGCGTAGTAGGGCCCCTGTCTAGGTACGTAGCTGAGCTCGCCAGCAATCTGATTTCTCGTCGCTGCACCCGCTCGCACAAGCTGTGGCACACTGAAAACCAAGTCGAGTTCATCAGCCTGCGGCACCGGAGTCTCCGTAAGTATGTCCAGTTCATGATCCGCAAATCGCGCAACTGAAGCACTGTCGTGCCCCATAAGCTTTCCTCGCTTGGTGTGTGAAAACTCGCCAATAGCTGCCTCAGCTGCAGCCACGTATTCCGGCAGCAGCTCTATCAGAACGTATCTACGCCGGTACCTCAGCGCTGATAGGGCGACTACCCCGGAGCCAGCGAACGGGTCCAGGATCAACTCATTTGGTGTAGTTGCCAGGCGAACTAGCCTATTGACCAGTTGCAGCGGCTTCTGCGAGGGATGGTTGCGCACCTTCTTCGGTACGACTGGAACGGCTGACACGTTCTTCATGTTGTCGGAGTCAGGGAATGTCCAGAAGCTGCGCATCTGCCTGTCGCCGCCCAACTCTTTTGCTATCCTGTAGTTGAACACCCAGTTCGCGGCTCGTTGGGGCGTCTCGTTCACCGCCCAGATGATCTGCTCGGTGCTCTCGGTGAGGGTGCGAGCGGTGATGTTGGGCTGGGCGTTGGGCTTGAACCAGACGATGGAGTTGTTGACGC
>CAYGYF010000079.1:0-7039 GCA_964354065.1 uncultured Dehalococcoidia bacterium
ATAGGGTTCGCTCATCACCCCCGCCCTTGCCGCCTCGAAGATCTCCAGCATGTCGAAGGTGCCCGTGGACCGCCACAGCATGATGATGCCGATGAGCAGCCCTACGTCCCCGATGCGGGTGGTGATGAAGGCCTTCTTGGCCGCCTCCGCCGCCGAGCGCCGTTCGTTCCAGAAGCCGATCAGCAGGTAGGAGCAGAAGCCTACCCCCTCCCAGGCGATGTACAAGAGGAGGAAGTTGTCGGCCAGAACGAGGGTGAGCATGGCGGCGGCGAATAGCGACATAGCGGTGAAATACCAGCCGTAGTGGGGGTCGCCCTTCATGTAGCCCACCGAGTACACCTGCACCATCAAGGAGACGAAGCTCACCACCACCAGCATCACGATGGTGATCTGGTCAACCATGAAGCCCAGGCGCAGGTTGAAGCCGGCGTACTCGATCCAGTCCCAGCCGGACCGCCAGGGCAGCGCGCCCTCGACGTCGATCTTGTCCAGCAGGTCGGCAAGGACGGGGAAGAAGAGAACGAAGGAGGTGGCGATGGCGGCGATGGCCAGCCAGTCGCCGCGCCGGGGCAGGTAGGCCCCGAACAGCAGCAGAACAGCGAAGGCCGCCAGCGGGATGGCGGGAATCAGCCACGCCTCACTCATGCCCATCAGGTTGGCGTCCTGTCGTAGCTGCAGACCTTTAGGTCTGCCCCTACAGGCAGGGCTGAAGCCCTGCAGCTACCTCGTTTGTCGCTTCTCGGTTCCCCGGTTCTTCGCCCTACCACTTCATAATGTCCACTTCGTCCACGTTGGCCGTGGCCCGATTGCGATAGATGCGCAAGACGATAGCCAGCAGCAACCCCACCTCCGCCGCTGCCACCGTGATGATGAATACAGCGAAGATCAACCCCACGAACTCCTGCGGCGACAAATAAACGGCGAAGGCGATCATGTTGATGACCACCGCCTGGAGCATCAGCTCCACCGACATCAGGATGAGGACGGCGCTGCGTCGCGCCAGCACCCCATACACCCCCAGGGAGAAGAGGATGCTGCTCAGGACGAGGAAGTGCTGAAGAGGAATCATTCGCCCTTCTCCACCTGGGCCAGGACGATCGACCCCACCAGGGCCACGATCAGCACCAGCGAGGCGACCTCAAAGGGCAGAGCCCAGGTGCGGAAGAGGGCCTCGCCGAAGTCGCGCAGGGGGATGGCGGTGATCTTCTCTGTCTCCCCCGGCCACTTCGTGCCCACCGCCGCCAGGATGAACACCGCCATGAGAGTGGCGGCGGCCATGGCGGCAAAGGGACGTTGAGGCCCATCCACAGCCTGGGGCATATCCCCCACCCGCGTCAGCATCAAGGCGAACAGCACCAGGATGGTGACGGCGCCGCCGTAGATCAGGATCTGCACCAGGGCCAGAAACTCCGCCGACAGGATGAGGAAGACTCCAGCCACTGCCAGCAGGGAGAGGATGAGGAACAGGGCAGCGTGCACGACGTTGCGGGCCAACACCACCCCAAGGGCGCCGATCACCGTGAGGGCGGCGATGACGTAGAAAACGCCTTCTTCGACGGTCATCTTGAGTTGCCCATGGGCCGGTTATTCCCCTTCGGCCTTCTCGCCGCGGGGCTTCGGGCCCCAGCCAGCGTGGGCGGCCCCCATCGGCTCCACGAAGGGGTCCTTGACATTGCCATCCTTGGATTTGGCCAGAAGGTCCTCCAGGCCCAGGACCAGGTCATGGCGGTCGTAGCGCGAGAACTCGTGCCCCGACCAGCTATTGTTCATCACAATGGCGTCGAAGTTGCACACCTCCACGCAGATGTTGCAGCGCATGCAGCGGCCGTAGTCGATGTAGAACTTGTCCACGATCTTCCGCCGCTTGCTCTTCCCCTCGGCGAAGAGCGGGTTGTCCTTCATCGTCACGCTCATGCAGTCTGTGGGGCAGTAGCGGGCGCACACCTGGCAGCCCGTGCAGAAGGGCTCGTCTATGTCGAAGTCCCACAGGAGGATGGGAAAGCCGCGGGTGCGGTGAGGCATCTCCCTGCGGACGGCAGGGTATTGCATCGTCACCGGCTTGCGCAGGAAGGTGGAGAGGGTCGTCCCCAGCGCCTTCAGAAGGCCAATCATGGGCCGCTTCTCCTCGCTGGTGCCAGGGCCCAGGGCAGGGCGATGGCCACCCGGCGGCTGCCGACATAGGTCGCCCAGATAGCGACCAGAGCGGCGCTCCCGGAGAAGACGGTCAGCGCCCAGTCAGGCCACTCGTACACCAGCACCAAGCCGTTGATGATGATCTGCAAAAAAGCGAAGGGCAGGAGCACCTGCCAGCAGAACGACATTAGCTGGTCGATGCGCAGGCGAGGCAGGCTGGCCCGCAGCCACATGAACAGCACCAGAAACCCCGTCGTCTTGACCAGGATCCACACCACCTGGAGACCCCATCCAGCCCCGTTGCCCAGGAACCAGTTCCAGCCGCCCAGAAACACCAGGGAGCCCAGGACTGAAAGGACAAACAGGTTCACATATTCGGCGAAGAAGAACATCGACCAACGGATGCCGCTGTACTCCACGAACGGCCCGCCCACTATCTCCGACTCGGCCACCGGGATGTCGAAGGGGTTGCGGTACAGCTTGGCCAGGGTGGCGATGATGAACAGCAGGAAGCCCAGGGGCTGCCACACCACGTAGGGCACTCGCCCTTGCTGATCGACGATCTGGCCCAGGTCCAGCGTCCTCGCCACCATCGCCACTGCCAGGATGGCCAGCACCAGCGGTATCTCATAGCTGATGAACTGGGCGGCCGCCCGCATGCCTCCCAAAAGGGCATACTTGTTGTCGGAGCCCCAGCCGGCCATCACGATGCCTACGACGGACAGACCCGACACGGCCACGATGTAGAAGAGACCCAACTCCAGATTGCGCACGAACAGCTCGGCGGTGAAGGGCAAAGAAACGACGGTCAGAAAGGCTGGGACGAACACTACAAAGGGGGCTAGCTCGAACACCCAGCGGTCGGCAGCGACCGGTCGCAGGTCCTCCTTGGTCAGCAGCTTGATGGCGTCGGCCACCGACTGGAGGGTGCCGTACGGCCCCACTCGCATCGGCCCCAGGCGCATCTGGATGCGCCCCGCCAACTTGCGCTCGGCCCAGACCAGGATCAGGACCGCCACCACGATCAGGAGAAGCACAGCCACCAGCCGCAGCGCCGCGTCCAGCCAGGGGTTATCAGCGATCATCGATCTACCTCGCACAGCACGATGTCGATGGAGCCCAGGATGACGATGGCGTCGGCCACGTACTGCCCGACGGTCATGGCCTTAAGGGCCGACAGGTTGCAGAAGCTAGGCGAGCGGATCTTCAGCCGGTAGGGCTTGTCGGCGCCCTTGGACACGATGTAGACCCCGTACTCGCCACGAGGGTTCTCCGCCCGCATGTAGACCTCCCCCGCCGGCGGGCGGATCACCCTTTTCAGCCCGGGCGCGATGATCGGGCCATCCTTGGGCATCTGCTCCAGGCACTGCTCCACGATGCGGCAGGACTGGCGCATCTCCTCCAGGCGCACCCAGTAGCGATCGAACACGTCGCCGTTCTCCCCCACCGGGATGTCAAACTCCAGGCGGTCGTAGATGGAGTAGGGCTCGGCCCGCCGCAGGTCGTGCCTCACGCCGCTGGCCCGCAGCATCGGCCCCGACAGGCCCCAGTTGATGGCATCGGCGGCGGACATGGCTCCTACGCCCTTGCCGCGAGCCAGGACCACCTCGTTACTGGTTAGCAGACCATTCACGTCGGCGATGCCCTGGCGAGTCTCTTTCACCACGTAGCGCGTCTGCTCCTCGAAGCCCTCGGACACGTCCCAGCCCAGGCCGCCCACTCGGAAGTAGCTATACATCATGCGGTCGCCCGTCACCTCCTCGAACAGGTCCTGGATGCGCTCTCGCTCCCGGAAGCTGTACATGAAGGAGGTGCCGAAGAGGCCCAGGTCGGTGCCGAAGGCACCCATGAACATGAAGTGGCTGGTGATGCGGTTCAGCTCACACAGGATGACCCGAATGTATTCCGCCCGCTCGGGTACCTCCAGCCCCATCAGCTTCTCCACCGCCATCACGTAGCACAGCTCGGCGTTGAACTGGGACAGGTACTCGGTGCGGTCCTGGTAGGTCAGGGCCTGGCGATAGTCGCAGTTCTCCGACAGCTTCTCGGCCCCGCGGTGCAAGTAGCCGATGACCGGCTCCAGATCCACCACCACCTCGCCGTCCACCGTGAGGATCATGCGGAACACGCCGTGGGTGGCCGGGTGCTGCGGCCCCACGTTGATGTGTACGTCGATGGTCTCCAGTTCGCGCTCGATGGCCATAACCCACCCGATGTAGAGGAAGGCTTCAGCCTTCCACAAGCTCTTTGTGGAGGCCTGAAGGCCTCCGCTACTCCTCGCCCTCCAGGGCCTTGAGAGCTTCCTGCACCGCCTTCCGCTCATCCTCCGGCGAAAGCCCCTTGGCCCGCGCCTCCTCTCGCGCCTTGCGGATGACCTCGGCCTTCTTCTGGGCCAGGGCTATCTTGGCGGCCTTCTCGTCCGCCGCTGGCGCCTCAGCCGCCTCGGCAACGGCCGCCGGGGCGAGCTCGACCCGAATCAGATCCTCTTGCCACTCCTCGATCTCCGCCAGGGGATGGCTCTTGAGCAAGGGGTAGTAGCCCAGGCCCTCCTCTAGCAGAAGCGGCCGCAGGTCCGGATGGTCCTGAAAAACAATGCCGAACATCTCAGCCGTCTCCCGCTCGTGCCAGAGGGCACCCTGCCAGAGGTGGGTCACCGAGGCCAGCCGGGGGTCGTCGTTGGGCAGCATCGTCTTGATAGTGACGTTGTGGCCGTGCTTGTACGAATAGAGGTTGTAGACCACCTCCAGACCCGCCTCCATCTGGTCTACCCCGCACAGGCAGCGCAGGTAGTCGAACCCCAGACGGGGGTCCTCCTTGGCCGCCTGCATCACCCGCAGGATGTCCTGTCGGCGCACGATCAGGATCACGTCCAGAGCCCCCTGCGACGCCACGAACTCCACATCAGGCAGCACCTCCCGAAAGGTGTCGGCAATGCTGCCTGGCGGAGGCGGCACGATGGGTGCCTCCGCCGGCTTGTGCTCGCGCTCCTGCCGTTCTTCTGTCATCGCCCGATCTTGCCCCGCTCCTCCATGATCTTCTTCTGGAGCTGGATATAGCCGTCTATGAGCGCCTCCGGCCGCGGCGGACAGCCGGGAATGTAGACATCCACCGGGATGATCTTGTCCACCCCCTGAAGCACCCGGTCGTAGCGAGTGTAGGGGCCGCCGTTGGTGGCACAGGCCCCCATAGAGATAACCCACTTGGGGCTGGGCATCTGCTCGTAGAGGAGCTTGACGGCCGGGGCCATCTTCTTGGTCACCGTGCCCGATACGATCATGACGTCGGCCTGGCGCGGCGAGGGCCAGGGCAAGATGCCGAAGCGGTCCAGATCGTACGTGGCCATGTGGCTGGAGATCATCTCGATGGCGCAGCAGGCCAGGCCAAAGGTGAGGGGCCACAGGGAGGACTTGCGAGCGAGAGCAAGGATGCTGTCGGCGGGCGCCTGAAGGACGCCGGGCAGGATCTGTCGGTAGAGGGCCTTCCCCTGGCTGGGCTGGGACTCTACGCGGCCGAGGGACTTGATCTGCCGCCGCAGCTCCTCGGGCACGATACTAGAAACGGCCCCTTGGGGGTCGTCGTGGACTTCTGGTGGCGTCGTCTCATTATCCATCTTCTAGATGGCTACCTCCACCGCAATACCCCTTTCCGCCAGGCATAGAGGAGACCAAAGCCCAGGATGATAATGAACACCAGCATCTCATAGAAGGCGGCTTGGCCCACTCCCAGGAAGGTCACCGCCCAGGGGAAGAGAAAAACAACCTCCACGTCGAAAATGAGGAAGAGGATGGCGAATAGATAGTAGCGAACGTGTAACTGCGTGCGGCTGCGGCTTATGGGGAGCATACCGCACTCGTAGGCGATGCTCTTGGACCGCGAGGGCTGGCGAGGGGCCAGGATGAAGTTGGCTATGAGAGCGGTCGCCACCACGAGAAGGCCAATGACGGCGCCCACCAGAACAGCGACATAGTTGGCGTACAGGTCGTGCAAGGTAATTCTCGGCTTTCAGGCCCGCCTGCCGGCGGGGGTTTGTTACGGATCATGCAAGGATACTAGCACTGGTCGCCCTTGGTGTCAATAATTTCACTAAAAACAGTGTATTATTGTCCAATCGCCCTACCCCAACTCCTTCAGGCGAGCCTGCAATCCCTCCAGGCGGGCGCGGGCAGTTCAACCCTGCGGGTTGAAACCCGCAGCTTGTGATCTGCCCTAGCTGCGGGATTTATCCCGCAGACTTAACCTACGCCCTGCTCCTACCCCAACTCCTTCAGGCGAGCCTGCAATCCCTCTAGGCGGGCGCGGGTCTCGGCCAGCCTCGCCTCCTCCTTGCCCACCACCTCCGCCGGGGCCCTGGCCCGGAACTGCTCGTTGGCCAGCTTGCCCTCCAGGCGAGCCACCTCCGCATTGGCCTCCTGCACCTGGCGGCTCAGGCGACCCCGCTCTGCCTCCACATCGAACAGCCCGGCCAGCGGCACCACCACCTGCACGTCCCTGAGAACGGCGGTGATCACCCGCTCCCGCGGCGCATCCGCCGTCCCGTCGACGATCCGCAGCGGGCGCACCCGCGCCAGCGTCTCGATGATCGGGCGGCTGGACTCCGTCGCCGGCCGCCTGCTGTCAGCCACCACATAGGCCTCCACGTAGCGCGCTGGCTCCACTCCCCGCTCAGCCCGAATGTTGCGGATGGCCCGTACCACATCGATCACTCTCTGGGCATCCTGCTCCGCCTCCTCGTCCAGCCACCGCTCATCCGCCGGCGGCCAGGGGGCGACGACGAGCGCCTCCGCCTGCGGCGACGGCAGGTGAGGCCGCAGGTTCTGCCAGATAGCCTCCGTGATGAAGGGCACGAACGGATGGAGCAGGCGCAGGCTCGCGTCCAGCACATGGGCGAGCAGGGGCAGCGGCGAAG
>CAYGYF010000080.1:0-3062 GCA_964354065.1 uncultured Dehalococcoidia bacterium
ATTCGGTTTCAGCGATAGGTTCAGTGGCATTAGTGGCAACTGATGTTGTTCTCTCGATGAAGACTAGTGACCGTGAAATAACTGAGCATATGAGATTGACTGTCGCGCTGGAGCGGCGAGGAAATAGGTGGCTTATCATGCAGTGGCACGATTCCGTGCCGCGACTGGGCAGAAAAACGGGCAAGCGTTCGCAACATAGCGCGTTTTGGGGGGCAGTTCCCGAATTCCTGTTTGAGAAGACAGTTCATATAATGCTCAGGAACTGCACCTCGCCTATTCATACCTCACTCTGTAATGCACTCTCCGCAGTTTCGTCCGTTGACATTAGAGGACAGTGCTCATAGACTCTAGTAGGAACAAAAATGTTCTCCGCAAAGAAGTTCTGGTCATATTGTTGGGGGACCATAGCCTGTCCACGCGGTACCTTCAAATACACAACAGGTGAAGGAAACAAGGTAGCCTACGGTTTTGCGGCTGTCATGGTTTTGAGCATTCTTTATAGCGTCAGTGTTCTCATCGGATATGGCAAGGGACTGAGTCCGGTTGGGTATGAACCCTTCTTGAGGATTCCCGCGGAATCCTATTATCTTTGGCAGACCTTTTTCACTATCCCGGTAGGTCTCATTGGCTGGATATTGTTTGTAGGGTCTGCTCAGTTGCTGTCAAGGACTTTGGGTGGGCAAGGGACTTTTGAAGACAGCCTAGCCGTGCTAGGATTCCCCTTCATCTTGATGCTTCCGTTCGGTTGGTTTCCTGAAATGATGGTAATGTCTTTTGCGCCGGAGTGGTGGGGCACGCCTGCATGGGGCACAACTGACTTAGTATTGGTTGGTGTTTCAACGCTCTGGTTTCTCATCGCCTCTGCTATTGCCTTGAGACAAGCACAGAACCTATCACTCAGCCGGGCTGTTTTTGCCGCGTTGGTATCATTAGTTCCAGTAATGGGCGTACAGATGACCTACTTGCACCAAGTATTCAGTGAGACGAAAAAGCTGCACTTTCCACAAGCCTTCCTCGAAGAGAATTGCACCAACACATATGTGTCACTAATCTATCCGAACTAGATCAGGCTGTCCGGGATCTATGATGGATTCCAAGGTGGCAATTGAGAAGCAACTCCTGCTGGACAGGAATTTGATTAACGACTCCTTCTTCCCGATTGTTAGCTATAACCACGCCGCTATGGGCGGCCACTTGGTTGAGCACAAAACAAAGCTATGTTTGCCTGCTGTCATCGCCCGGCACCTAATGCCACCGGGGGGCGATAAGCTCGAGTCTTGCGTACAAAGCCCACAATACCTTCCGGTACCAGTAACATTATGACGACCAGTATCACGCCCTGAATGAGTGGGCTTAGTTCACCGTATCTGGCCAGTAGAAAGTGCAAAAAGACAACGATGATTGTTCCCACAACCGGCCCTTCTTCAGTTCCTATTCCACCTATGACCGAAGCGAGCAGTGAATACATTAACCAGCGGATATCGAAGGCATTTTTTGGCCGTATGTTTCCCTGGTAAACGTAGAAAATAGCACCGGCTGCTCCCGTCACGAATCCGGCAATGACAAAGGCGTACAACTTCGACCTGAAAACGTTTACGCCGGAACTAGCCGCAGCTCTATCGCTATCCCGAATGGCGGCCAGCCCCAGTCCCAGCTTCGAGCGCAAAATCACTCGCATCAGGAAAATTGATACAATCCCAATAGCCAGAGCCAGCCAGTAAAACTCCGTCAGGGAAAGCCCTTCTATGCCTTTTATCATATAGCCCGCACCCCCACCAATGAAGTCCCCCGGAATGGGCTTCCAGACATAAAATACATTCCTCAGTACCTCAGGCACAACCAGTGTTCCGATGGCGAAGTATATGCCTCTCATTCTGAAGGTGGGAATAGCTATAAGCGCGGCAAATGCCGCCGCTACCATACCCCCTCCTATTATTCCCAGATAAAATGGTAAATCGTTCCAGGTGACTATCACCAGGGTGTACCCGGCCAGCCCAACAAGCGCAGCCGGACCTAGGAATGTCAGCCCGCTATAACCAGCAAGCAAATTCCACATATTGGCCATGGCCAGGTATACAAAAAAAAGGAAGAGGTAAAGGAGCCAGTCACGGGGAATCCCCAGTACCGGAAATATCGCCAGCACAACTACCAGCACTACTGGCAGTATCAATTTCCATTGGTTGATAGGCATTTTCATGTTACGTTCAACGTCCAAATATGCCTTGCGGCCTTATAGCTAATACTACAAACACTACGAGATAGACAAAAAGCATCTGCCAAGCAGTACCAAGGAAATGGCCACTGAGAGTCTGGGTTAACCCCAAGACGGCGCCCCCGATAAATGTTCCCAGCATGCTGCCCAGACCTCCTATTATTATCACGCCAAAGGCGATGACAAGAAAGCCAACTCCTGACGTGGGAGTAAAGGGGAAGGTCAATCCGAAGAACACACCAGCTATGGCAGCAGTTGCCATAGCAATGGCGAAAGCAAAGGCATACACGCGGCCTGTGTTGATCCCCACTAGCTCAGCTGCTCTCCTGTCTTGAGAGGCAGCAACGATAGCCTTGCCCAAATAGCTTCTCCTCAAGAATTCGCGAAGCACAAGCATCACCACTAAAGCGGCAATAAAACTGAACAAATATGTTTTCGGTACAGTGGTGATACCAAGGCTAATACCTCCAAGAATATAAGGTGCTGTTAAACCCCGCGAATATGGGGACCAGATGATTTGGGCAAGACTTTGTAGTATCAGAGAAATACCAAAGGCAATTATCAAGGGAGCTTCCATCGATATTCCAAAGGCTCGGCTCATGATATATTTTTGAATGGCAAAACCGAGGATAAACCATAGGGGTATACCCATGGTTAAGCTTAAAATAGGGTCTATCCCCCAGGCAGTCACTACCGCATAGGCAAAGTAAGCGCTGAATATCATCAGGTCTCCGTGAGCCACGTTTATCAGTTTCATGACTCCGAAAACCATGGAGAGCCCCAGGGCAATCAACGCGTATAATCCGCCCAGCAGGACTCCCATAATTATGGGACGGGACAAGCCAGCTAA
>CAYGYF010000080.1:3162-6946 GCA_964354065.1 uncultured Dehalococcoidia bacterium
CGTATAATCCGCCCAGCAGGACTCCCATAATTATGGGACGGGACAAGCCAGCTAAAACTTCCACGGTCATTTGTCAAACATCCTGATTGACTTCATACTCCGAAGTATGCCTGTTTAATCTCGTCTTCCTGGAGTTCCGCCACGTTCTTGCCCAGAGTAATACGCCCAGCTTTTATGATGTAGGCTCTGTCGGCTTCTTTAAGGCTTCGCCTTACGTTCTGTTCGACAAGGACGATAGTAATACCTTTAGCTCTAATTTCCCTCACGGCATTATATAGTTCCTCAGTAACTTTGGGGGCAAGGCCGAGCGATATTTCATCAAAAAGCATCAGCTTAGGGTCTGACATCAAGCCTCGCCCTATCGCCAGCATCTGCTGCTCGCCACCGCTCAGTGTTTTCGCTAGCTGATTCCTTCTCTCTTCCAATATGGGGAAATGCTCGTAAACTCTTTTCAAGTTTTGTTCCCTATTGGGCCTGGCCTGACGGTTGTATGAACCTAATATGAGATTGTCTGATACGGTCATTTCGGGGAAAATCCTTCTCCCTTCGGGAACCTGGGAGATACCAAGCGTAACTATTCGGAAAGGATCCAGGGTTGAAACGTCTCGGCCGTCAAATTCAATAGTGCCCTTGGCGGGATGTATTACACCCGATATTGTGTTTATCAGGGTAGACTTACCTGAGGCATTGGAGCCAATCAGAGCCAGGATTTCACCGGGCTTAACTACTAATGACACATCCCACAAGGCTTGAAAGGTACCGTAAAACGCATCTATATTGCTGATTTTCAGTAATGCATCTTGGGACATTTCTTGGCTATGCTTCTCCATTGCAGCTCAAAAACGAGCCTTTCACTCTCATTAACCAAAGTAGGCTTCGATAACCTTTTTGTCTTCCATTATCTCCTTGGGTGTGCCTTCGGCGATTTTCATACCTTCATTAATCACTACAATCCTATCAACTGCCTGCATCATCACGCTTATAACATGTTCGATTAAGAGAAAGGTTATGCCCATGGCGCGCACTTTTTTCAGGGTGTCCAATAGCTTTGGTATCTCCGCCTCGGTCAAGCCCGCCGCTACTTCGTCGAGCAGCACCAAGTCTGGCTTGCTGGCCAAAACTCTGGCCAATTCAAGCAGTTTGAGAGTTATTGTTGACAAATCTTTAGCCAGCACATCCTTCTTTTCGGAAAGGCCGATGATGTCAAGTATTTCATCGGCTTTCTTCTCAGCAGGCTCTTTTCCTAGACCTCTTCCGAATCTGGCCGCCACGGCCAAATTTTGCCGGGCGGTTAAAGTGACAAAGGGCTGAGGAATCTGGTAAGTGCGGGCAACTCCCAGGTGACAAATCTTATGTGGGGGAAGACCAGTGATGTCATTACCGTTGAACTTTATTGCTCCAGACTCAGGTTTGTATTCGCCAGCAATGACATTTAGCAATGTCGTCTTACCGGCACCGTTGGGGCCCATGAGCCCCACGGCTTCATTTCTCTCTATATCAAAACTTAAGTCTCTGAGAGCAACCAATCCTCCAAAACGCTTAGTCACTCCGCTAACGGAAAGAATCGGTTCGCTCAATGTTACCACTCTCCTCAGGATTGAATTCGGCCAAAAAATCCCTGGTTCCGTTGCTTTCACTTTTGGGGGGACTCGAGATGATGATTGGTTACCATCACATCGGTCCCCCCTCTGTTGTTATCTAACCCACTCTATGGCCCCTAAGGGATGGGGAATAGCACCTCGCCTGTCGTAGGTATGAAGTCATGCTTGGACAGGACGATGGGGCATACCCAGTCCCCTCCGTCCCCTGCTTCCTCGTCCCATTGCCACTGGCCATATACCAGCGGGCCTCGGCTAAACTGGTTCTCATCAAACTTGACGCGATGGCGAATCGTCATCAAATCAGTGTCCGCCAGGGCAGCGCAGACCTCATCTGCATCCAGCGTGCCTGCTTCTTCGATAGCTTTAATCAGGACCTGGATTATGCTGTAGCCCGCCCCGATACTGCGGTTTACTGGACTGGCTTTCTCGGCAATCCATCTCGCGGCAAGTGATTCCGCGGTTGTGTTACCAATTCCCGGCGCACTAACCCCCGCGGACTCTCCCCAGGCCGGATCCCACCATATCTCCACAAGGACACCGAGTGGTACCTCACCGGTCCAAGCTGATACATCTTCGTAGAAAAGCGGTGCTCTGCCAATGGAGACTAACTTAGGTGCGAACCCCTCCGTAGCCCAAGCTTGTTCCAACAGAGTCTTTGCGAACGGGGCCGGCGCATTACCCCAGATTATCTCAACATTGTTGGCTACCCACTCATTTATGAGGGCGCTAAAGTCTGTAGTGTCCACTGGCAACAGGCTCTTTGCTGCTTCCTTGGCGATAACGCTGCAACCCCAGTCTTCGAGTACTCCGGGGAACAGTCCGTGCCAGCCAACTCCGTCTGGGTCATCAGAGGCGAAGACACCCGCTACCTTATTAGTCTCGGTGCCATGCAAGTCAAGCATAGCCACCCAGGTATCGGCTATCGTGTAGCCATCAGCTGGCCTATCACCGCGGTCCACTATGGCAAACAAGCCAGTGGCCCAAGTGTATGACCAGTGCCCGCCGGCTTCCGCTCGCATAGCCAACCAGGGTTCCGCGGGGCCAGTTGTACAAATGTACGGGATTTTATACTGCTGAGCTTTAGTAGCTATGGCAGCACTCATGGGCGGAGGTTGGTCACCATACGCCAGGAAATTCACCTTGTCGGTAAGAATCAGGCTTTCAGCAAGGGTTCCTGCTTTTCTCTCATCGCTCTCCGTATTGCGGACTACAAGCTTCAGTTTTGTTTTCGTGTCGTACTCTTCTACATATACCCCGCCTAGTGCATTGATATCATCGACAGCCGCCTGCAGCCCCCAGACACCGCCCACACCAAACCCGCCATACATGCCGGTTTGCGGAGCTGGTACGCCAACGAGAATCCACTCCGGCACTTCCTCCTCTTGGCCCTGTGGCCGATTAAGCACGGCCGCCACGACGCCGATCACGACGGCGATAATGATAAGCGCTATAATTAGCCCTTTCTTTTTCATCTCATTGCCACCTCCTCGTATAATATTTTTGACTTCGCCCTAGAAGTATTTGGGTGTTGCCCATTGCCCAAGACCGACCAGCCTCTCGTGGAAGAAGCTCCATGGGCAGTAGTAACACTCGCTTGCTGAAAAGCGGAGACGTGTTCTAAAGCTTAACCCTGGCTAAATTCACAACTCCTAGATGCTTGTCAGTTTTCAGGTCAATAGTGACCTTCTTCGCTCTGTACCCCTTACATTCAAGTTTTACGGAGTATTTCCCCGCGCAGAGACCATCAAATTCGAAATCTCCGAAGTTGTTTGTTGAGGTTTTCGTTGACTTGCGAGTAGACTGGTCTATCAGAGTTACCGACACTCCCTCAGCACATTCATCCACGTCACCATATACGACGGAGCCAGCAATGAAAAGCTTCGGCACACTCAGGTAGTACACTCTCGGCTTGGTTTTGTGTTCAGGGTTAAGGGCCTCAGTCTTTCCGGAAGCCACCATTTTGGAAATGCTGCTCTTAGGGTCATCCAGGTCGCCAAACATTAAGGCCTGACTGGGACATACCTGCACGCACTTGGGAATCTTCCCCTTCTCAAGCATGTGTATGCAGAAGGTACATTTTTGCGGGAGCTGCTTTTCCTCGTTCCAGAATATTACGTGATAGGGGCAAGCGTCCACTATCTGTCTTTGTCCGACGGCCTTCTTCGGGTCTATTATCACTATCC
>CAYGYF010000081.1:0-6931 GCA_964354065.1 uncultured Dehalococcoidia bacterium
GGGCCCAGGCGTCGCGGGCGTGGATGACGAAGGTGGCCTTGCCCTGGCCGGAGGTGTGCTCCCAGCCCTCGATCCAGTAGGTGGGGCCGGCGGAGGCCAAGGGGCCGCTGGCGGTCCGGTAGCCGAGGCTCAGGCGCACCTCGCCGCCGGGCTTGATGACGGCGTTGGCCTCTGTGTCGGGGTTGTTGTAGCGGCCGTCGTCGTTGCGCAGGACGAGGCGGAGGCGGCCGCCGGTGGGTTCGGTTTCGGTGGCGGCCTCGAGCACGTCGGCGGTGACGTCCAGGGCGGCGGTGGTGAGGGAGGCCTGCCAGACGCCGGCGGGGGTGGTGAGCCAGGCGGCGGCGGAGCTGAAGGCGATGGCCAGGCCGTACTGGCTGGCGAGGTTGAAGGGCATGGGCTCGTGCCAGAGGTTGTTGACGTAGTCGGCGGTGGCTGGTGAGAAGGAGAAGTAGGGGCGGGAGTAGGCCACGCTGCCCGTGTACTTCTCGACGAATGTGAGGCGGTAGACGTCGGGGTAGGCCAGGAAAGGGGCGCGGAACTGCACGTTGGAGCCGGCGCTGGCCCTGCCCACCTCGCGCAGGGCGGACCAGGTGTTCGCCGCCTGGGAGTAGCCGTCGCCGTAGATGGTCGTCCAGACCTTGTAGTCGTTCAGGGAGTCGGTGCCGGTGATGGCGGCGTTGAAGTCCTGGCTGTAGATGACGGCGATACCAGTGACTGAGGCGACGGAGTTAGTCCAGGCGGTGGCCGCGCCCCAGGCGCCGCCGGACCTCTTCTTGCTGTAGACGGTGGCGCCGACTGAGTAGAGGAGGAGGGCGGTGTTGGTGTCCTTGATGGTGGCGGCCAGGTAGCCTACCGCTCCGGCGGCGGTTTGGAGCAGGCTCCACCCTGACCAGGTGGCGCCGTAGTCGGAGCTGGTGTTGATGTAGATGGCTGTGGTGGTGACCGAGTCGACGGCGAAGGCGTAGACCAGAGCCGCCTTTGTAGCGAGGGCGCAGTTGTTGGAGCTGGTACGGAAGTTGGTCCAGGCGCTGAAGCTGCTGCCGGGCCCGGGGCTGGTCACCCGCTGGAGGTAGAGGGTGTTGGCATCGATGCGGCAGCGGATGAGGGAGCCGTCGGCGGGCATGGCGGCGGCGTGGTAGTTGTCGGTCTCGCTGCCGGTGTACAGGCGCTGCCAGTTCAGGCGGCGGATGCCGGCGACCTTGTCGGCGATCTCCACCTTGAGGTAGGGGAGGGCGCTGGCGCTCTTCTGGGCGGCCAGGAGGTCGGCGGACAGGATGCGCATGATAGTGCCTAGCCCCGCTGCACCATCTCCGCCAGCGTGGGGGGCAGCTCGCGGCCCGCTTTCTGGTAGTGGGCGGCCAGGTGGCGGGCCGCCGCCAGGATCTCCTCGGCGCTCGCCTCGACGCGGCGGCCGCGATAGCCGCCCGGCGAGAGGGCGGCGACCGCCGCTGCCATTCGCTCCCAGTCTACCGTCCGCTCGATGTCTAGCCGTCCCTGAAGGGCGCGGAAGATGGCCCGCGTGTGGTGGGGCAGCTTCCAGGTGGCGGGATCGGCGGCGTCGGCAACGATGGCGAAGGCCTGGGCGGGCAGCCCTTCCTTGCGGGCCTGGAGGCCGGAGCGGATGTTTGCGGTGGGAGTTGTCATTTCGTGTCCTACCTCCTTTTGGCAGAGGCGAGCCCTGCCCCTACGGTTGCCAGGGGGTGCTCTCCTCGGTGGGCGGCGTCGCCGGCGTGTAGAGCCGGCGCACCCGCACGGCGTTGCGGCGGCTGTGCTTGGCCAGGGCGCGGGAGAAGGCGGCCAGGCGTTCCTGTCCCCAGGCTAGATACTGCCGCCAGACGTCCTGGCCGCCGACGTTGATCCGGTTGGTGGCGAAGCTGGCCCACTCGATGGCGGCGTAGGCGGCGGCCCCGCTGGCCACCAGCTCCTCCAGGTGGGTCGGCAGGGTGGAGGTGGTAGCGTCCAGGGTGTGCATCTTGGCGTAGTAGATATCGACAGACTGGGCGCTGGTGGGGACGGAGTCTACCAGCAGGGTGAGGGCGCTGAGCCAGATGGAGAAGGGAACGTAGCTGGGAGGGTATTCGCCGAGGGGGTACTCCACGGCCTCCACAGCGATTAGGTCGGTGAGGCTGGCCAGGGAGATATCGCGGCTGTCGGCCGTGGTGGTGAGGGTGGCCTTGGCCTCCAGGGGGATGGCGAGGCTGAGCTCCCGTACGGCCCGGTCGATGTGGCGATCGAGCACGGTGTCCGTCCAGCGGTAGTTGGCGGGATCCTCGTCGTGCAGGTCACGGCGGACGTTGGTCCTCATGTCAGACAGGTTCACAGGGCCTCCTTCATCGCTTGTATCTCCACCTCAAGCTGCGTGTCGGCCTCTTGGGTCTTGAGGGCCTCGATCTCCTGCCGCCGCCGCTGCCAGTCGTCGGCCAGGGCGCTGTCCACGAGGCTGCCCAGGACCAGGTCGGTCATGGTCAGCTTGGGGGAGGCGGCGCCAGCGCGGGCGGCGTTGATCTGGGCCAGGCGGAGGGTGAGCTTGGCGTGGAGGTTGGGGGCGTCGGCCTCGATGGCGGCCAGGGCGGCGGTCATCTTGGCGCGGATGTTGGGTGTGATGGGCATGGGTGCTCCTTTCGGAGGGCGCAGCAAGCGGCGCCCCTACACGAGGACCATAACGCGGTCTCCGGCGACGAGGTCTGAGTAAAGCTTCCACTGGGCTCGGCGCAGGGTGGGGGTGACGCCCTCGGCGAGGTAGAGGTTCGTCTGGTTGGCGCCTGGGGCCGCGCCGCCGATGAGGCGTAGGTAGGGAGTGGCCGGCCCGAGTTCCAACAGGTAGCGGTTAGTGCCGCCAGACAGATCGTCGCACTTGATGGCGATGACGGTGGTGGGCGTTGTGAGGCCGGAGAAGGAGTACTGGTCTTCGATGTAGAGGCCAGCGACACCCTGGGGGCGGTCGGTGGCGGCGCTACCGACGGGCCGATAGACGTGGATGCCGCGAGCGTTGGTGATGACGGCGGGTGAGTACGGCTTGTGGTAGAGGGAGACGCGGATGCCTTCCAGGGCGGTGAGGGTGCCTGAATAGAACTGGCCCCAGGCCTCGAAGTTGAGGCCAGCACAGAGGGTAGTGTTGCCGTCGGTGCTTTTGGCGGCAAGCCCAGCAACGCCTTCGATTGTGGCGCTAGGGACGGTGGCGGCGAGGCCCTCGCAGACAAGAAGGCCTACGCCACGACTGCCAGGGGAACCATCAATGCGAAGCTCACCATAGGTATCGACGGCAATGGCGTCCAGAGACTGCCCCATGCGAACCTTGCCCTGGATGACGGTGTGGCCTGTGTTGTCTGTCACGCCGTCGCCGAGGGTGATGAAGGGGCTGGCGGTGGCGACGGTGATGCGAACGGTGCCGCCGGAGTCGCCGATGGCGGCCGCGAGTTTGAAGCCGGGGAAGGTCCAGAGACCGGTGATGGTCTCGCTGGCGGCGAGGCGGGCCAGGATGGTGCCGTCCTCGATATCCGCCTCGGGGTGGGTGTGGGGGCCGCCGCCCGCCGGTTCGCCGAGTAGCTTCAGGGAGCTCATGCTCTCCTCCTAGCTCAGGCTGGCGTAGACAGAGACTACCAGGCTGGTGGCGGTGGCCGAGACCAGCTTCAGGAAGACGATGGCGCCTCGTACCTCGGCCTCCAGGCTGGGGATGGGGTTGGCCGCCAGGTCGGCTGCGGTGAAGCTGCGCTCGGCGCCGCGGAAGTACTTGGCGGCGGTGGCGTTCCAGACTAGGAGCTGCACCTTAAGGGCGGTGAGGCCCGAGGAGCCTGTGGTATCCACATCGAAGCGGACGTTGCGATAGCCGGCGCAGTCCAGCCCCTGGCTGGCGCTGGTGGGGTCGGCGGCGTCGACGGCCGTCAGGCCGCTGCGATGGAGGATGGGCGTGGTCTCCTCGTAGATGGGCCCTTTAGGTACGCCCTGGGAATCGATGCGAACGTTGGCCATGGGGGTCCTTCCCCTATGGTCCCCCTCTCAGGGGGACGGAATTGACTTGATGCCGGGGGACTGTAGGGGCGCAGCATGCTGCGCCCCTACTCCGTTGTCGTTATGGCCGCACGCCAACCAGCTTGGCCAGCTTGAGGGTGTTGAACAGGGCGAGGGAGGTGTACCACTTGATGCGGCTGCGGCTGGCGTCCTTCGTCTCCAGGCTGCCCACTCGCTCCACCTGGAGGCCGCCCGGGGCGGTGAGGCCGGCCAGGGAACCTTCGCCGAACTGGGTGGCGTAGATGGTGGAGCAGTCGGTGCTGGTGCCCACGGTCTGAGCGTCCGAGATGTAGTCGGAGACGCCGATGGGGATACCATCGTAGTACTGGATCATCTGGCCGAACTGATCGCGGTCAGTCTCCAGGAGGGTGCCGGCGGTGCGGGCCAGCTTGTTGATGATGCGACGGCTGCGGCGGCTCATGAGCAGAATCTCCGGCTTGCCGCCCAGCACCTTGTCCACCAGCTCGTCCAGCTTGTCGAGGGTGAGGGAGCCGCCGTTGACGCCCATGCTCAGGGTCTGGCCGCTGGGGCACAGCACGTCGATGCCATCGAAGGCCTTGGGGTTGGAGCCAGAGTTGCCGCTGATGAACGTCTCCTCGAAGAGTTGCTGCACGGCCTTGGCCTTGAGCTGGATGACGGCTGTCTCCAAATCCTGGAGGTTGGAGCGGGTGGCGACGAGGTAGTTGTCGATGTCGGCGTCGCCGCCCATGATCTTGAGGTTGGCGGTGACCTGGGTGAAGGTGGGGGTGGATTCGGTCCAGGTGTCGCCGACGTCGTAGAAGGCGGCGGTGGCGAGGGTGGCCTCGCGGTTGTAGGTGAGGCCATTGCCGACGATCTCGACGAAGGGCAGCGTCTGGAGGATGGGGCTGTCCTTGATGATGGTCTCGATGACGCCTACCAGGAGGACGTCGTTAGAGAGCTTGGCTGCTTCGGCGAGGGTTAGGGCCATGGATTACGCTCCTTTCCGTTCGTTCCAGTCGTAGCTCCGGTCGTAGCTGCCCCGACAGGTCGGGGCCCTGGGGCAGGGGCAAGCCCTGCCCCTACGTTCATTCCCTTGTTCTTAGGCCGTAGGCGATCTTCTCCGTGGGGCTCAGGGCCGACAGGTCGGGCGGGCGGCGGGCGGGGGCGCCGGTGGGCACCCGCTCGGCAAGGCGGAGGGATTCCAGGCGGGTCTTGAGCTGGGCCACCACCTGGAGGGCGGCCTCCATCTGGCGGTCGACCTCCTCCACCGTCTCGCCAGCCACCAGCTCGGGCGGGACGTCCGGGTGGCTGGCCAGGCGGGCGTCGCGGTACTTGGCGGCCGCCGCCTGGAGACTGGCTCGCAGGCCCTCCGCCTTGGCCTGGGCGGTGGCCAGGGCCTCCGCCTGGGCGGCGAGCTGGGCCTGGGCCTCGGCGAGGCTGTCGGTCAGGTGGGCGGCCCGCGCCTCGCGGTCGGCGGTGGTGGTCTGAAGGCGGTCGATCTCCGCCTGGGCTTCGGTGAGCTGGTCCTGGAGGGCGGCTATCTCTTCCTCGGTCACTGTCGAAAACCTCCGCTAGCTAATCTTGGCGAGGGCAATGATAGGACATATGTTCTACCACCGTCAAGGATGAGATGGCACATCGGCCAGTTGTTGTAACAAATTGGGGAGGGTCGTCCTCTTATCTGTTTGGAGGTATTGTGCGGGCTTTGCAGGGGCGGATTTTCATCAGGGGAGGGAGAGATGAAGAGGTTTCTGGCAGCAGTGCTGTTGGTGGCCGGCCTGGCGCTCGTGGCGGCCTGCGGGTCGTCCGGCGGCGGACAGCCGGCGACGGACGGCACGGGCGGCGGGACTAGCAAGGAGGAGGGGCGGGCGCCGCCGACGGTCAGCCCATCGGCGGTGGTGACGCAGGCGGTGACGGCGACGCGGGTGGCGCCGCTGGCAGGGGCGCTGGCCGACCGGCTGGAGGAGATGACCCTGGACAAGGCCGATGTGCCAGCCGGCTTCTCCTCGCTGGGCAGCATGAAGCTGGACTTCGACTTCGATACGTTGGGCCTGGCCTCGATCCCCAACGGGACGGCTCAGATGACGATATTCATGCGTGAACTGAGCGGGGAACCGAGCGATGAAATAGGCGGGGAGATGATCGTGTCCATGGTTATTCTCATGGACGACGAGAAGGTGGTGGATGAAGCGCTATCGCAGATAGAGGGTCTGTCGTCGGAGGGGATGGAGGAGGCCTTCAACATGGTCGGTCAGTACATGGATGTGACCCTGCTGGACTCGCGTGTGCTGGACGCCTCAGGCCTGGGCGAGGGCGGCTTCGGGTTCGGCCTGACGATGGAGGTGCCGCAGGTGGGCACTATGGACGGCAACTTCGTGTTCTTCGGGCGCGGCCCGGTGCTGGCCGGGGCGATGACCATGGACATGAGCGGCGGCGCTGCCCTGGATGTGCTGCCCCTGGCCGAGAGGATGGACGCCAAGGTGGCGGCCGCTCTGCGGTAGGCCCCCTCGACATCCGCCAGAGGCGGCTCCGCCTCCGGCGGATGCTGGCCAAGCCAAGCCGGCTGGCCCCCGTCCGGCGAGGGCGACCAAGGCGCTACGGGGCTGAGGTGGCGGCGGTGGCGGCGAACCTGATCCTGGACGGCCTGAGCGCGATATTCAACGGCGGGGCCTAGAGGGCTGTTGAAATACTCTCGTGCTGCGCTCATGGTTCGACAGGCTCACCATGAGCGGAGACATGCATGGGCATTCAAGACCGCTCGCCCTGAGCTTGTCGAAGGGCGAATAGTGCCGTTTCAAGAGTCTCGCAGACTAGCCACCCTTGGCGCCTGCCTCCCCCTCCTCCGCCAGCCAGCGGGCGAACTCTGTCTCCGGGTCCTCCACGCCTAGCTCGTCGGCGGCGCGACGGCGGGAGTGGATGCCCGCCGCCACCAGGCGCGTCTCGTCGTCCACCAGGCGGCTGC
>CAYGYF010000082.1:0-6890 GCA_964354065.1 uncultured Dehalococcoidia bacterium
GGCGCTCCACCAGGAAGTCCACCACGGCGTCCAGGTCGAACTCCTCGCCGTCCAGGAGGCGCTTGATCTTGCGGAAGAGCTCCGGCCGCAGCAGCTCAAACTGGCGGCGGGTCTGGGCCACCAGGCTGGAATGCCTGGCGAGGGTCTGCTCGAAGAACTGGGGCGCCCCCTCCGACAGGGAGTACTCGGCCACCCGGCACCAGCGCGGCTTGTAGTCGCTGGCCCGGAAGTCCCACTCATCGTAGTAGGAGTAGCTGGGCTCGACGGGCAGCTCGCCCTCCTCGTCTTGGGTGGCCATACCCAGCAGGGCCTGCCCCTCGCGATAGGGCAGCCGCTTCTCTGACTGCTGGGGCGTGGTCTCCTTCATGAGGTTGTTCAGGAAGAGGGCGGAGGTGGCGGAGAGGTCGGCTTCGGCCATCTCGGTGAGGGTTATCTCCACGCTCTTCTCCAGTAGCTGCCGCAACTGCTCCGGCGAAAGGGGCTGGGGCCTGCCTCCGGCGGGGCCCTCCTTCTCCTGGCGCAGGCGCATGAGGAGCTGCACCAGCTCTGGCTTGAACTCGCCCCGAAACTCCACCGGCTGCGGGCTCTCGTAGGGAAGCTCCTGGCCGCCCTCCAGAAGCTGGGACAGCCCCTGGCTGAGGGCGTCCGGGTCCAGGGGCAGCTCCATCTCTTCCCCTTGCGGGCGCTGCCACTCGTCGGTCAGGTCGCTGGCCACGTTGGGGATGTTCTGAGCCAGGCGATAGAGGCGGAGGGTGGCCTCGGCGGAGTCCTCCACGGTGGCTTGGGGCTGCTGCACCGCCTTCAGCAGGGCGAGAGCGTTGCCGAGAAGGCTGAGCATGGTGGTGGGCCAGCGCATCCGCTGAAGGCCATCCAGGCTGGCCAGCACCAGGTTCTCCAGGAAGGCCTGACGCAGGGGCAGCTCCTCCGGCCGCGGCCTCTTCTCCAGCTCGTTGTCCTGGATGCATCGGTAGGTCGAGCGGATGCCGACGTACTCTCGCACCACCAGGCGGTCGGTGCGGGCGTCCTCGACGACGGCGAACAGGTCGGCGGCCAGGCGGCGGTCGTCGAACAAGTCGAAGAAGCGCTCGATGTCGGTAAGGGCCTGCTTGGGGCCGCCCCGCTTAGCCTCCAGGTCGTGGCGCGAGTCGGAGAAGATGTGCCCCTGCCCCTCGAACAGGAAGCCAAAGCTGCCGAATTCCAGGTGGCCGGCCTGATGGGTGGCGTATACCTTGTAGACTCCGAAGTTCGCCACCTTATCCGGGTACTCCTCCGCTGTCGGCGGCAGGTAGATCGACGTCCCCTCGGTGGAGGGGCGCTCGCTGGCCACCCAGCCGATATTCTTCTCGGCCAGGGCATCGCCGGAGTGGATGGCCACGTTGGTGCCGGTCAGGGCCTTGCAGTACATGCGCAGGACTTCGGCCACGCGGCTGAGCTCCACCCGCGAGGAGAGAGATTCCAGGATCTCATCGCCCTTGCTGGACTCCAGGCGGAAGAAGGCCTCGCCGCCGTCGGGGCTGGCCTCCAGGACGGCCATACCGAAGGCGTGCCAGTGGGGCAGGTCGTCGACGCTGACGCGCTCCAGCACCCGGGGCGCGCTCTTGAGGAACTCCATGGCCGCCACCGCCGAGCGCGGCGACAGATCCTCGGCCAGCGACAGCAGGTAGGGGTGGTTCTCCCCGTCGAGCTGGCTGAGGGCGCGCGCCCCCTCGGCGAAGAAGGCGAAAGCCTGCCGCCCCTCTTGGCGAGCCACCTCGCGGGTGAGGTTGAGAAAGCGCCCCCGCTGCGAGGCCTGGATGTGGCTGAGGAGGATAGGGCCCTTCTCCAGATAGGAGCGAGCGTCGGCCCAGCCCGTGTAGGCCAGCACCTCGGCGAAGCGGAGGAAGGCCTCGCGGTCATCTTCGGCTAGAGGCGAGAGGGAGGCCGGCGCCACCGACAGACAGTGGGTGGCCAGGTCGTAGGAGCGCTCGGCCAGCACGTCCACGAAGCGCACCAGAGCCTTGGTCTCGTCCAGAGAGAGCTGGGAGAACAGGGCGGGGCTCACGTCGAAGAACTGGACGGCCAGGGAGGCCGAGCGCCAGGTGCCCTTGTACAGGTGTCGCCCCAGGGTCACCCAGTCGCCGATCTGGGCGACGGGCAGATGAGCCAGGGCGCCCGGGCTGGCCCGAAAGTAGGCGGCAGCGAGGGAGGACGAGAGCTCCACCAGGTCGCGCCCCTGCTGAGCCCATCGCTGCAAGGTGGGGAAATCCATAAGGGCGAATACCTGCGGACTGGCGCGGAAGTACTCGCTGGCCGCTTCCCAGGAGCGCCAGGAGCGGCGGGCTAGCTCCAGACCGTCCTCCGCCCACAGGGACACCTCCTCCGGCCTCAGGAAGTCGCAGGCCGCCTCGGCGCTGCGACGGAACTCGGCGGCCAGGGAGGCGGAGAAGGGAGCCAGCTCCTTTTCGAACCGGCCCATCAGGCGACGCAAGGAGGAACTACTCAAAGATGGACGACACCACCTCTTCGATGCTGCGCTGCACCTCGTGGTCGTCGGTCAGCGCCCAGACCACCGCCACTTGGCAGGCGCGGCGCGGGAGTATGCCCTTCTGCATGAGCCGGCCGGCGTAGATGAGCAGGCGAGTGCTCACACCCTCGGCCAGGCCGTGCTCCTTGAGGTGGCGCACCTTCTCGCCCAGCTTGGCCAGCTCCATGGCTATGGAGCCAGAGACGCCAGCTTCGTGCTGGATGATCCTGGCCTCCAGCTCCCGCGGCGGGTAGCCGAACTCGATGGCCATGAACCGCTGGCGGGTGCTGTGCTTCAGGTCCTTGAGGGCGCTCTGATAGCCCGGGTTGTAGGAGATGACCAGGAGGAAGCCGTCGCGGGCTTCCACCACCTGTCCCAGCTTCTCGATGGGCAGGATGCGGCGGTGATCGGTGAGGGGGTGAATGAGGACGGTAGTGTCCTTGCGCGCCTCGACGATCTCGTCCAGGTAGCAGATGGCGCCCGCCTTGACGGCGCGCGTCAACGGCCCATCGATCCAGCGGGTGGATTCCCCCTCCAGGAGATAGCGGCCCACCAGGTCGCTGGCCGTCAGGTCCTCGTGGCAGGCCACCGTCACCAGGGGCAGGCCGTGCTCGGACGCCTCCCCAGTCTGCTCCGTGACATCCTTGATGATAGTGAGCGGTCGGCGCAGGCGATGGGCCATGTACTCGATAAAGCGCGTCTTGCCACAGCCGGTGGGTCCCTTCAGGAGGACCGGTATCTTCTGGTGAAAGGCAGCGGTGAGCAGCTCCACCTCGTCGCCCACCGGTAGGTAGAAGGGCTCCTTGGCGAGCACATATTCCTCGATGGCGTACTGCCTGTACTCTGGGCGCTCGGACGGATCCTCCATTGTCCTTCGTCACCCCTATTTTTGGGCTGCCTTGGCCGCCAATCGAACCATCAGGCCGTCCCAGAGCTCATCGACGCGCCGGGCCACCTCGGCCAGGGAGCAGTCGGTGTCGATGACGGCCTGGGCGCGCTGCACTCGCTCCTCGTCGGAGAGCTGGGAGGCGATGCGCGCCTCGGCCTGCTCGCGGGTGAGGCCACTGCGCTCCATCGACCGCTGGGCGGCCACCTGCGGCGACACGACGGTCACCCACACCTCGTCCGTCAGGTCGGCCCAGCCAGCTTCGATAAGGAGGGCCGCCTCCAGCACCACCACCCGCGCGCCCTGCTTGCGCAGCTCCTCTAACCTGTCAGCCATCATCTGGCGCATGGGCGGGTGAGTGATGGCGTTGAGGCGCTGGCGGGCCTGGGGGTCGCCGAACACTATCTGTCCCAGCTTGCGGCGGTCGATCTGGCCGTCGGCCGCCACCACCTGGCGCCCGAAGGCGGCCACCACCTGCTCCCATACTGGAGTGCCCGGCTGATAGACTTCGTGGCCTATCTGGTCGGCGTAGAGGATAGCGGCGCCCTTGGCGCGGAGCATGTCCGAGACGGTGGACTTGCCGCTACCGATACCTCCGGTAAGGCCAATTACAAACATAGGCACGTTCATGTTACAAAAAATCGGTCGGATAGCCAACCGACCCGCCCCGAGCGGCTCGGGGCGTAAGCTAATTGTAGCAGCGATGGCGCTACGGGGTCAAGGAAAAGTGAACCTCACAGCGAATACAAAACAGATATCCGCCTCTGGCGGATATCTGTTTCCGTATCCGTTGTGGGACGGCGCCTACTGCGCCTTCAGCTCGCGAACCTTGTCCAGGAAGGTCGGCAGGACGGCCTTCCAGTCGGCCACGATGCCGAAGCGGGAGAAGCGGAAGATGTTGGCCTCGGGGTCTTTGTTGATGGCGACGACGCTCTTGGCCCCCGAGACGCCGGCCATGTGCTGGCTGGCCCCGGAGATCGCCACCGCTATGTAGAGGGTGGGGCTCACCACCTTGCCGGTGAGCCCTATCTGCTGGGGCACGGGGTACCAGCCCATGTCGCAGGCGGCGCGGGTGGCGCCCACAGCGCCCCCCATCAGGCCGGCCAGCTCTTCCAGCACCTGAAAGCCCTCGACGCCACCCATGCCGCGACCGCCGGCCACCACCACCTCGGCGTCTTCCAGTCGCACGCCCTCGGCCTTCTCCTTGCGCCGGTCGATGATCTTAGTGCGGATGGCCGCGGCATCGAGGCCAGCCGCCACCTTCACCACCTCACCCTGGCGAGAGCTATCTGGTGGCAGGGGCTCCTGAGACTTCACCCTGAGGGCTGCCATCTGGGGCAGGCACTTGCAGGTGTACTGGGCGTTGGCGTTGCCGCCGTAGGCGGCGCGGGTCATCACCAGGCGGCCGTCGGCGATGGCGAGGTCGAGACAGTCCATCGCCACCGCGGTGTCCAAGCGAGCGGCCAGCCGCGGGGCGAGGTCGCGCCCGATTATCGTCTGCCCAAGCAGGACGACAGTCGGATTGACCTCGCGGCAGACCTTCCCGGCCGCTGGCACGAAGGCGTCCCCCTGATACTCCGCCAGAAGCGGATCGTCGACCACGTAGACCTTGTCGGCTCCGCCAGCGACTAGCTGGGGGGCCAACGCCTCCACGCCCTGCCCCAAAAGGGCTGCCTGGACGGGCTGGCCCACCTTGTCGGCCAGGCGGCGGGCGGCACCCAGCAGCTCAAGGGAGATGCCAGCCAGGCTGCCATCCTCGGCCACCTCGGCAATAACCAGTACTCCGCTCTCGTTGGCCATCTCGGTTGTCTCCTTCCCTCAGCCTTGTAGCGGAAGGCTTCAGCCTTCCACACGCTCTTGGTGGAGGCCTGAAGGCCTCCGCTACTCCTCGCCTTGCGAGGCCATGATCCACCCGATGTAGCGGAAGGCTTCAGCCTTCCAGGCTCCTGGCCCGACATGTCGAGCCGCTGCATTTCTAGATGAGCTTCGCCTCCCGAAGCTTGGAGGCCAGCTTGGCGGCCGCTTCGTCCGCGGTCTCCTCCTCGATGAACTCGCACTGGGACTCCTGCACCGGCACGTACAGGCGCTCCAACTGCAGCATTGAGCCGCTGGGGCCCAGTTGAGAGGGGTCGAGGCCCAGGTCGGCCGCCGACCAGACGCTTACCTCCTTGCGAGCAGCCGCCATGATCTGCCGTAGCTGAGGATAGCGGGGCTCGCCCAGCTCGTTGCTGACGGTGACCAGGCAGGGAAGGGGAGCTTCCACCGTCTCGGAGCCGTCCAGAAGCACCCGCTCCACCACCGCCTTGCCGTCGCGCACCTGGACACCCTTGGCGACGGTGATGCAGGGCAGGCCCAGGACCTCGGCCATGATCGAGCCCACAACGCCCATGTCCCAGTCCACCGCCTGGCGGCCGCAGAAGATAAGGTCAACGGGCTCCAGCTTCTTGATAGCGGCGGTGAGGGCGCGGGCAGTGGTGTAGCTATCGCCTTCCTCGAAGGCCTTATCGCTGAGGAGCACGCCCTCATCGGCGCCCATGGCCAGGCTGTGCTTGATGACGTCGCGGGAGCCCTCGGGGCCCAGGGTAAGGATGGTGATCTTGCCCTCGCCCAGGGTATCGCGGATGCGCAGGGCCGCCTCCACGCCGATGGTGTCGAACTGGCTGGGCACGGGCTGAATGCCCGGCACCGGCAGCACCTTCTTGGTCGCCTCGTCCACCCTGAACTGCGAGGCGGGCATCTCCGGGTCGGGCACCTGCTTGACGCAGCAGATCATGTGAAGCATGAGTTACCTCCTCCTCCTATAGGGGCGCCTCCGCAGGCGCCCTCGAGGGCAGGGGCGAGCCCTGCCCCTACATCTCTTTTGCTCACGTGATTGGGTTCGCAGGGCCTACGGCAGGCCGCCGATAATTTTGTCGATCTCGGCCCTGGCGTAGGCCCGCAGGGTCTCGGTGCGAACGTTGCCCAAAGAACTCAGGGCCAGGGCCGCCTTGGTCGCCGTCTCCTCGTCGGGCGCGTCGATGACGGCCACGCAGTCGTAGCGGCCCATGGTCAGGTAGAGCTCGCTGAGCCTGGCCCCGACCTGCTCGAACAGCTTCTCAGCGTTAGCGATGCGCTTGGGCATGTCCTTGACGCTGCGAATGCCCTGGTCGGTGAAGCGGAGCAGCGATACGTACGTCGCCATGGAGTACCTCCTCCCCTACTGGGGCGACTCCGCGGCCTGACCCGGCGGCGGGTCGGCTCTGGCGGCGCCGGGAACAACCGCCGCGGCAGCCACCGCGACGTCCAGCAACTCCACTATGTCGTAGACCTTCATCTCGCGGTCGGCCGCTGCAGGCACGGCGGCGATGCCGTCCTCGAACATCTGCAAGCAGAGGGGACAGGCGGTGGCGACGATCTGGGCGCCGGTGGCTGCCGCCTCTTCGGCGCGCTCCTGGTTCACCCGCTTGCCTGGGTTCTCTTCCACCCACATGTGGCCGCCACCGCCGCCGCAGCAGAAGCTCT
>CAYGYF010000083.1:0-6825 GCA_964354065.1 uncultured Dehalococcoidia bacterium
CGGGTTGGCCGCTGGAGGTGGCGGGCAACCGCCATCCTAGATTGATGGTCACCGCCCCGACGCGAGTCGGGGGCACAGAACTCGGCTTACAGGCCTACTGGGCCGCGATTGCATCTGTCGCAGGAGCGCCTATCTTGGGTGCGGAAAGAGCTACGCGATGAAAACGAGAGGTAGGTGGCTCCTGGCGATGGCATTCGGTCTTCTGGCTCTCATAGCGTTCGCCTGCGGCGGCGAGGCTGAGAGGGCGGGGCCGCCGGGCACGCCGCACCTCGCGTCGGGCTGGACCAAGATCGAGCCGGGCGGCGACACCATCTGCGCGAAGGGCACACCATACGCCTACTTCGTGCATCCGGGCACAGTCAACCGCCTGGCGGTCTTCTTCGCCGGCGGTGATATCTGCTGGAGCGACGTGAGCTGCTCGAACCTGAACACGTTCCTCATCACCGTGGACGACAGCGACAACCCGGAGCACTGGACGACAGGGATGTTCGACTTGGACAACCCGGACAACCCCTTCAAGGATTGGTTCTTGGTCTACATCCCCTATTGCACAGCCGACCTTCACTGGGGCAACAGCACCTGGACCTATCACTGGGGCAGTACGGACACCGTCATCCATCACAAGGGCTTTGTGAACGTCACCGCGGTTCTGGACTGGATAAAGGACAATTTTGAAAAGCCGGAGAAGATCTTCGTGTGGGGCTCTAGCGCGGGCAGCGGCGGCTCGATCATGCACGCGGCCTACATCCACGAGCTCTATCCCGACGTGCCCCTCTACGAGCTCGGCGACTCGGGCGCGGGCGTGATCGCCGAGGATTTCTTCCAAAGCGGCTTCCCGAACTGGGGCACGAGGGAAAACCTCCTGAACTGGATTCCGGCACTGCAGGTTCCCTTGACCGAGCTAACCATGGCCAAACTCTACATCGCGCTGGCAAACTACTACCCTAACGCCCGCTGGTCTCAGTATAATTCGGCCCACGACGAAATACAGGCGTTGGTGTACACCAGTACGGGCGGCACCGGCGACTGGGGCCAACTCATGCTCGCCAGCATCCGGGAGATCCAGGACAACGCTCCCAACTTCCACTCCTACATCGCCCCAGGCAAAATGCACAGCATCACCGGCAACAACATCTTCTACACCCGCGAGGTCAACGGCGTCCGGTTTCGCGACTGGGTGGACGCCATGGTCAACGACAAGGCCTGGGACGACGTGATGTGTACGGACTGCGAGACCGATCCCGAGACGCGACGATAGCTGTGCGGCCCCACGAATTGCAATGCGAGGTGCCCGCCTTCGCGGTTGACAAGAGCACGGCCCTGGGCGATGCTGCCCGCGAGAACAGAGCGATCCCAATCGGAGGTGACGGGCATGACGAGGATGATCCTGGCCGCCATTGGCGGCGCCATCGTGGGAGCCATACTGGCAGGCGGCATTTCCCTTCTAGCCTTCGCCTACCCCCTGCGGACGGAGGTGACCAACTTCCCCACGGACGAAAGTGGGGCGATGCGCATCGGGGGTACAATCCAGACCACGCTCATCAGCCAAACGGCACAGCGGAGCGATGCGGCCGAGCTGGCGGCGTGGGGCGACGGTCAGATGTTGCAGTGCGTCTGCTCGGAGGCGCGCTAGGGGGCGCTACCGGAACGCCGGAATCACCTCATCGGCGAAGCGCCGCAGACCGGCCAGATCCGGGCGGGTGGACTGGGTCACGATGAAATCGTTGAAGCCCGCCCCCACGAACCGGCCGACGATGGCCTTGGTGTCGTCCTTTCTAGAGCCAGGGGTCGACGAGCACTTTCCCCTCGACGGGCGAATCGGCCAGCTCGCGCAAGCAGGCATCCGCCTCTGCCAACGGCACGATACGAGTTATGATGTCCTGGGCGTGAATCTTTCCCGCGGCCAGCATCTCCAGGGCGACGGCGTACAGCCCCGGATTGCTGTACACCCCCTGGACGCGCAACTCCCGCGCCATCAGCATAAGCATGGACAGGGAGAAGGACCTCTCGCTGCTGCCCACAATCATCAGGGTGCCAGCCGGCCGCAACAGCCCCAGGCCCGACTCAGCGACGGCCGGCGAGCCAGAGCACTCGAACACCACGTGGACGCCGCGCCCCGTCTCGGAGCGCACGAGGTCGGCCAGGCTGACGGCGCTCGGATCGACCACCTGGTCGGGCTCCAGCCTGACAGCAATGGCTCGGCGGGGCGTGGAAAGCTCGCTGACAATGATCGGCTGCACCCCTTGCTCCTTCAGCACCTCGACGACCAGAAGGCCGATGGGCCCAGCCCCGGTGACCACGGCGGCCTGGCCGGCCTCGATCCCCGACACGTCCACGGCGTGCATGGCGACGGACAGCGGCTCCGCCAGGGCAGCATGGGCCAGGTCTAGGCCAGTCGGCACCGCATAAAGCTGGCTCTGGTGGCAAACCAGTAGCTGCGCGAACGCGCCCCGCCGAGTACCCATGCCGAAGCCCTCGGGCTGGAGACAGAGATGGCAGCGCCCCGAAAGGCAGTACTCGCACTGGCCACAGCTTCGGCCCGGGCTGACCATCACCCGATCGCCGGGCCGCCAGCCGCTCACCTCCGGGCCCAGGGCCGCCACCTCGCCCGACACCTCGTGGCCGGGCGTAGTGCCCAGAAAGAGCATACCCCTAGAGAATAGGTGCACATCGCTGCCACAGATGCCGCAGTAGCGAACCTTCACCACCACCTCGCCCGGCCCAGGCTGGGGATCGTCCACATCTTCGACCACCATGCCCGCCTGGCCGCGGTAGACCAATGCTTTCAACTGCCCGCCTCCTTGTGAGCTCACCCTCCGGTTGGCGGTCGGTGGGGAGCATTGTATAATCCTGCCGCACCCTGAACAAGCGATTGGCCGGGCACCGTGCCCGGGGGGAGGATTGACATGGCGACAATTCACGGTGGCGAGATGGTGGTCCGCATCCTGGAGCGAGAGGGCGTCCATGAGATATTCACCCTTCCTGGCGAGCACGTCGATCCCGTCCTGGAGGCGGCTGTCCACCACGATTTCCGTATCATCGACTGCCGCCACGAGCAGGCGGCGGGGCACATGGCCGACGGTTGGGCGCGGGTGACCGGCCGTCTCGGGGTGGCGGCGGTGACCGCTGGGCCGGGCGTCACCGACGTGGTCACCGCTGTGGCCAACGCCTACGTAGACGCCATCCCCATGCTGGTCATCGGCGGGCGCAGCGCTCTGGCCGAGGACGAGACCATGGCTATGCAGGCGTTGCCCCAGGTGGAGATGATGAGGCCCATCACCAAGTGGGCCTACACTGTCACTCGCCCCCACCGCATAGCCGAGTTCACCGCTATGGCCCTACGCCAGGCGATGAGCGGCCGTCCGGGCCCTGTCTATCTGGACATCCCCCTGGACGTCATCACCGCCCGCGTGGAGGAGGAGCGGGTCGTCTTTCCCCAGGAGTACCGGCCTCAGGCGCCGCCGGCTGCCCAGCCCGAGGCGGTCGCCAAGGCTATGACGATGCTGGAGCGGGCCGAACGGCCGGCCATCCTGGCGGGAGGAGGCGTCTGGTTCGCCCAGGCGGCGGCCGAGCTACGGGAGTTCGCCGAGCTGACCCAGATACCGGTCCTCACCGATGGCAAGGCCCGCGGCTGTGTACCTGAGGACACGCCCCTGGGCTTCGGCAGCTACGTGCCCCTGGCGGCTGCCCGCCCTGACGTCGTCCTCGTCCTGGGTGCCCGCCTGGGGCTGTTCACCGGCGGCCGCTACTTCTCCCTGATCCCCCGCGACGCCCAGGTCATCCAGGTAGACATCGCCGGCGAGGAGATCGGGCGCAATCGGGACGTGCAGTTGGGCATCGTCGGCGACTGCCGCCAGGTGCTGCGGCAGATGCTGGACGCCGCCCGCCAGCAACGCTGGCCCCGGCGAGACACCTACCTGGAAATACTGGATGGCGTTCGCCGCGCCCGCTCTCAAGCGTTCGCCTCGACGCTGACAGTCGAGGAGCCGCCCATCCATCCCTTCCGGCTGGCGACAGAGGTCGCCCGCTTCGTCCCTGACGACGCCATCATCGTGGCCGACGGGGGCGAGGCCTGGGACTGGATGAGCGACGCCGCCGTGGTCAGGCGACCCGGCCACTGGCTCTCCCACGGCTATCTGGGCTGCCTGGGGGTGGGCCTCAGCTTTGGCCTGGCCGCCAAGCTAGCTCACCCCGACAAGCAGGTGGTGGTGACTACCGGCGACGGGTCGCTGGGGCTCAACCTGGCCGAGTTCCACACCGCCGCCAAGCACAACCTGCCGATAGTTGTGGTGGTGTTCAACGACAAGGCCTGGGGAATGTGCAAGCACGGCCAGGAGATCGCCTTCGGCAAGGGGCGGACGGTGGCCACCGAGCTGGGGCTGGTGCACTACGAGAAGGCGGCCGAGGGCCTGGGCGCCTACGGCGAGCTGGTGGAGCGGCCGGGCGATATCGTGCCGGCCCTGGAGCGGGCTTTCCGCAGCGGCAAGCCTGCCTGCCTGAACGTCCTCACCGACCCCGACGCCGTCTCGCCAGCGACCGTGGCCGGGACAGCGATGACAGCCGCGATGCTGTCATCGGCCCCGTGAACGCCATGCATCTGCACCACCTAGCCAGCCAGCTCGACGAGAAGGAACTCCTGGGCCCCGACCTTGCGGTGTCGGCCATCTGCTACGACTCGCGGCGGGCCACGCCGGGCGCCCTGTTTGTGGCGGTGCCCGGCTTCAGGACGGACGGCCACGACCACATAGGAGAAGCCATCGAGCGGGGGGCGGTGGCGCTGGTGGTGCAGGCCGACCGCCGCCCCAAGTGGCAGGCTATCGTGGAAGAGAAGGGCCTGGCGGCCGTCGTCGTGCCCGATACGCGCCGGGCCCTGGCCGCCCTGGCCGCCGCCTTCTACGATCATCCCGGCCGGCAGCTGCGGATGATCGGCGTCACCGGCACGGATGGCAAGACGACCGTCATCCACCTCATCAGCGCTCTCCTGGAAGCGGCGGGGCATCGCACGGGCCTGCTCAGCACCGTCCACACTAAGGTTAGCGACCGCCTCTCGCCCAACGAGTATCGCTTCACCACGCCCGAGGCGCCCGAGGTTCAGGCTCTCCTGGCCGAAATGGTGGCCGCCGGGGTCCACTACGCCGTCCTGGAATCGACCTCCCACGGCCTCGCTCTCCATCGCCTGGATGGCTGCGAATTCGATGTGGCGGCGATGACCAATGTCAGCGCCGACCACCTGGACTTCCACCGCTCCCGAGAGGAGTACCTGGAGGCCAAGGGCCGTCTGTTCGCCATGCTGGACGAGGCAGCGGACAAGGGCGTCCAGAAGGTGGCGGTGCTCAACATCGACGACCCTGCCTCCGCCTACTTCGCCAGCCAAACCCGGGCGCGAATAGTCACCTACAGCGCCGGCAAGGCAGCCGATGTCCGAGCGACTGACATCTCAGCCAGCGAATGGGGCTCGCGCTTCCGCCTCCTGGCGCAGGACGACGAAGCGGAGGTGGCGGTCGGTCTTCCCAGCCTGTTCAATGTCTACAACTGCCTGGCCGCCGCCGCGGTGGGCCTTTCCCAGGGCATGCCTCTGGCTGCCATCAAGGACGCTCTGGGGTCCTTCGCCGGCGTGCCCGGCCGCCTGGAGCGCATCAATGAGGGACAGCCCTTCGCGGTAGTCGTGGACTTCGCCCACGCTCCCCAGGCCCTGCGGCGCGTCCTGGAGTTCCTGCGGGCGCGCTGTCGGGGTCGGCTCATCGTCGTCCTCGGCTGCATCGGCGGCAGGGAGCGGCCGCGCCGTGCTGGCATGGGGCTAGCAGCAGGCGAGCTGGCCGACTTCACCGTCCTCACCAACGACAACCCCTTCTGGGAAGAGCCGGCGGCTATTCTGGCGGAGATCGCTCGGGGCCTAGAGCAGGCGGGCCGCCACGAGGGGCATCACTTCATCCGTCTTCCCGACCGGCGGGAGGCCATCGCCCACGCCCTGGCCATGGCCGTGGAGGGCGACATCGTCCTCCTGACGGGCAAGGGACACGAGCAGTCCATCACCATCGGCGATATGGCCATCCCTTGGGACGACCGGCGGGTGGCCCGCGAGCTCCTGCGGGAGATGTTCGGCTAGAAACGACGGGGTTGGCATAAGCTGGGCCAGCAGGTAGGATAGGGACATTGTGAATAGTTTCTCCTAGGAGCAAAGAACATGGAGAACGGTTTGAGAGCTCAGTTCTTAAGAGGCCTCGTTGCCAAACGGGGCTTCTTTTCTGAACTGTTCAAAGTTGGCACCGGCATCTTTCTCTTCTACCTGGCGCGCGGCCTCATACCCGCCCATCCCGCCGCCGCATCGGAGCGCAGCAGGGACCTGTTCGAGCTTGAGCAGCAGTTGCACATCGCCAAGGAAACGATGGTGCAGACCTGGACTCTGAACTATGAGGTGCTGGTGCACTACTTCAACGTAATCTACATCTATGGGCACTTCCCGATCATCGTCATTCTGCTGGCCGTGCTCTATTTCGGCCACCGTCAAGGGTATCGGGTTCTGCGAAATGGCCTGCTCATCTCAGCGTTGGCGGGGTTGCTCATATGGTATCTATTGCCCGTGGCTCCTCCCCGCCTGCTGTCGCACTACAGCTTCACGGATACGCTGGCGATCATGCCGGTGAAGGGCGGCGATCTCCAGCCAGGCTTCTTCGCCAATCGCTACGCGGCAGTGCCGAGCTTCCATGCAGGCTGGGCTCTCTTGATGGAGATCGTCATCTGGCGGGCGACCAAACGCGCTGACATCAGAGTGGTCACCCTGCTGCTGACGCTCTCGATGTTCGTCGGCGTGGTGGCCACCGGCAA
>CAYGYF010000084.1:0-6802 GCA_964354065.1 uncultured Dehalococcoidia bacterium
GGTCGGCCGTGGTCTTGAACACCAGGGCGGCCAGGGGGCCCTTGGCGTCGGCCTGAAGGGGCTCGCCGTCCTGCACCGCCACTGCCAGGTCCCGGGGCGACGGAACGTAGTCGCGGATGGCGTCCATAAGCAGCGATACCGCCACGTTCTTGCTCGCCGAGCCCGTCAGCACTGGCACGATGGAACCCCTGATGATGCCCGTCCTCAGGCCCTGGCGCAGCTCCTCGTCGCTCAGGTCCTCCCCCTCCAGGTATTTGGTGATCAGGGCGTCGTCGGTCTCGGCCGCTGCCTCTACCAGCTTCTCCCGCAGGCTGGCCGCTTGCTCCACCAGCTCCTCCGGCACCTCCTTTGCCTCGCCCTTCTCGCCCACGTAGGCCTTCATGGTCAGCAGGTCTACCACCCCGCTGAAACCAGCTTGGGCGCCCAGGGGAAGCTGCACGGCCACGCACTTCGGCCCGTACATGCCTTGCAGTTGAGCCAGCGTCTGCAAGAAGTCGGCGTTGTCCCGGTCCATGCGATTGATGAACACCAGACGAGGGATGCTCCGTTCGTCGGCGTAGCCCCAGGCGTATTCGGTGCCCACCTGCACGCCGGAGGCGGCGCAGACCACGATCACCACCGCGTCGGCTGCCCGCACGCCGCACTTCACCTCGCCCACGAAGTCGGCATAGCCGGGGGTGTCCAGGATGTTAATCTTGTGGCCATCCCACTCGCAGGGCAGAAGCGATAGGTTCACGCTGAAGTTGCGCCGCGCCTCGTCGGGGTCGAAGTCGGAGGTAGTGCTGCCGTCCTCCACCCGGCCCAGGCGGCTGATGGCCTTGGCGGCGAACAGCATCGCCTCCGACAGCGTGGTCTTGCCCGTGCTGCCGTGACCGGTGAGGGCGACGTTGCGGATGTTCTCGCTGGCGTATTCCTTCATGGGGGGCTCCCTTCGTGGCGTCCAGAGGCGATTGTAGCGCAGGGGGCTACAGGCGGCAAGGTGGGGACGACGCCCTAGCTGCCGGGGACGAGGTCTTTGACGCGCAGCTCCAGGGCTTGCCCTGAGTGTAACGAAGGGGCGTCCTCGCCCCGCCTCTCGGCGCTCAGCGAGTAGACCACGTCCACCCGCTGGCCTGCCTCCACTGCCGCGTCCCCCTTCGGCAGGCTCAGGGCAGGCCCTAGATTGAAGGCGATGGCCGGCCAGGTGACGGCGCCGTCCTTCAGCTTCAGGCGCAGGTGCTTAGCTAGCCCTGAGCTTGCCGAAGGGTTGCCCACCGGGCGGCTCTCGGTCACCAGGACGCCCCGACTCAGGAAGGTGGGCTCGGGGTTACGCTGGCCGAAGGGCTGGAAGCGCTGGAGCCAGCGGATCTCCTCGCCCCGTAGGCGGCCCAGCGGTAGCTCGGCATCGATGTCCAGGGTCGGCGCCAGTTCCAGGCCCGCCAGCTCGTCGGCGGCCTCCTGGACGAGGCCACTCCTGAGGGCGGTGAGGTTGCCATTGGCCACCGTGAACCCCGCCGCCTGATGGTGGCCGCCGTACCGCATCAGCAGATGGCCCTGGCGGCGCAGGGCGCCCACCATGTCGAACTCGGGGATGCTCCGGCAGCTCCCCCGGCTCTCCTGCTCGCCCGCTCGGTAGACGATAGCCGGCCGGTAGCGCTCCTCGGCCAGCTTGCCCGCCACCAGCCCCACGATGCCCTCCGACATGTCTCGGTGGCCGACGAAGATCAGCGGCCCCGACCCGTGGGGGTCCTCCACCGCCAGCAGCTCCGAGGCCAGGGCCAGGGCCTGATCGGTCTGGCGCTGCCGCTCCTGGTTCAGTTGGTTCAGTTGCTTCGCTATGGCTTGCGCTTCCCCCTCGTTCTCAGTGAGAAGCAGGCGCAGGCTGAGCTCGGCGTGGGCCAGGCGGCCGGCGGCGTTCAGGCGAGGCCCCAGGGTGTAGCCGATGGCCTCGCTGTCTACCACCTCGGGCCGCAGCCCAGCCACCTCCATCAGCGCCCGCAGGCCCGGCCTGAGCGGAGCCGAAGGGCCCGGTCGCTCCGTCTGCCTCTGGCCCTGAGCCTCCGCCATAGGCGGATCCGCCTCGGGCGGATGCCGAAGGGCTGCCAGCCCTTCCCTCACCAGGTAGCGATTCTCCCCCACCAGGGGCGCCACGTCGGCCACCGTGCCGATGGCCACCAAGTCCAAGAAGCGCCGCCGCTCCCAGGCACGTCCTCGCGCTTCGTACAAAGCCGCCATGAGGTTGTAGGCCACGCCCACTGACGCCAGCTCCCAATGAGGGCTCTCCGGCCCGGCCACCTTCGGGTTCACCAGCGCCAGAGCTCCCGTAGGGGCACCGCTTGCTGCGCCCCTGCTAGGCGCCATGGCGTGGTGGTCCACCACGATGACATCCATCCCCAGACGGCGGGCGTGCTCTATCTCGGGGATGGAGCTGGTGCCGCAGTCGGCTGCCACCAGCAACCCTGCTCCCTGCCGGTGCAGGGTGGAGATAGCGGCCACGCTTAGCCCGTAGCCTTCGCTGAAGCGATTCGGGATGTAGGGGATGACCGTCGCCCCCGCCTCCCGAAGGGCCTGAGTCAGCAGGGCGGCCGCCGTCACGCCGTCCACGTCGAAGTCGCCGAACACGGCGATGGCCTCACCGCCCTCGATGGCTGCCGAGAGCCGTTCCACCGCTCGCTCCACGGCCGGCAGGAGACGGGGGTCGTATTCCGGCGGGGGCGCCAGGAAGAGAAAGCGCGCAGCCTCGTCCTGGCTGCGCACCCCCCGATGGTGCAGGAGATGGCGGATCAGTGGAGGGAAGGGGCTGTCCGCCAGGGTCTCCGTCGGGGCCGGAGGGAGCACTCGCCAGCGCCTGCGGGCTTGCATTCTAGCGGCCCGATATCTCTTTGATCACCAGCGGCAGCGCTGGCAGCAGGTCGCCCGCCAGCAAGCCGGCCTCCCCTAACTCTCGACGGACTCTCTCCCCCGCCCGTGCATGCAAATAAACGCCCAGGGCGGCGGCATCGAAGGCTGCCAGCCCCTGGGCCACCAGCCCGGCGATCGCCCCCGCCAGCACGTCGCCCGTTCCGCCCGAGGCCAGGGCCGGGTTGGCGAACGGGCTGATGGCCGCCCGGCCGTCGGCGGCCGCCACCACCGTGTGGGCCCCCTTGAGCACCACCGTCGTGCCCCAGCGGGCCGCCTGCTCCACGGCCGTCCTCAGACGGTCGGCCTGGATGTCCGCGAGAGGCAGGCCGGTCAGGCGGGACATCTCGCCCGGATGGGGGGTGACGATGGCTGGCAGGGACAGCTCGCTCCACCAGTTCTCCACCTTGGCCAGGGCGTTGAGGCCGTCGGCGTCGATGACCACCGCTCCCAGGTCATCCGGCTTCAGGCCGGGCAGCAGCGAGCGCATGAAGGAGCGCACATAGGCCGCCTGACCCAGCCCGCAGCCCACCAGCAGGGCGTTGTAGCCCTGGCCGATGGCCTGGAGCACGGCATACGCCGCCTCTGCCGTCAGGAAGCCCTCCTCGTCGGGCAGGGGCAGGAAGGTGCACTCCACCAGCTTGGCGGCCAGGATCGGATAGATGCTCTGGGCGCAGGCCAGGGTCACCAGGCCCGCCCCCACTCGGCCGGCGCCCACGGCCGCCAGGTGGGCTGCGCCGATGTAGTTGGTGGAGCCGGCCACCACCAGCACCTTCCCGAACGTCCCCTTGTTCGCCTCCGGCGGCCTCTCCGGCAGGAGCGAGCGGGCCCAGGCGTCGGTCATCAGCTCGTAGGGCAAGTCCTCGCTCAGGGCCCGCGGTATGCCGATGTCCACCACCTCGATGCGACCCGCGTACCGCGCGGCGGGCAGCGCGTGCAGGCCCACCTTGCTGTGCTGGAGGGCCACCGTCACATCCGCCGCCACGCATAGGGGGTCGGCCGCGCCGCTGTCGCAGTTGACGCCGCTGGGCAGGTCGACCGCCAGGATGTGCGGCGGCAGCGGCCTCTCCCGGACGGCCCTCAGGCGCTGCATCACCTCCGCCAGTTCGCCCTCGATGGCGCGTCCGCCTCTGGCGGAGCCGGTGCCCAGCAGGGCATCCACCACCACCTCGGCCTGCCCCAGCAGCTCCTCCAGGGCCTGGAAGCCGCTGTCCCCTTCCACCGTGCTCACCGAGATACTTCGCTCCACCACCTGGCGATAGACGTTGTCGTCCTGACCCCGCGGCTTCAGCAGGTAGACGTCCACCTTGGCGCCCCAGTCGTGCAGGTGGCGAGCGGCCACCAGCCCGTCGCCGCCGTTGTTGCCGGGGCCGGCCAGCACCAGGATGCGACGCTCGGCCACCTCCCCCAGCAGCAGCCACACTTCCTGGGCCACCGCCAGGCCGGCGTTCTCCATCAGGTCCGCCACGGGCACGCCCGCCCGCCGCTCCAGCTCCCCCATCTGCTCCACCGTCACCAGCTTCATGGCAAATACCGCTCCGGGGCCGCCACGAACCGCCGCAGGCACTCCTCCGAGCAGAACGCCCACTCCTTTCCCTCCAGCGCCAGCCTCGCCGCCACTTCCGCTGGCCCCAGCTCCACCCCGCATACCGGGTCCACCGCCTTCTCCCTTCCCTCTACGCCTCTGGGACGCGCCTCGAACACGTCCACTTCGTCCGCCAGCCCCTTGAGCCGCCGCTTGCCGAGCGGCACGAATTCCACGCCGGCCAGCTCGCGCACCTCGTTGCGTACCGCTGCCGTCACCAGCACCTGGTGCCGCTGTGCCTCCGCCGCCAGCCTCGACGCGATGTTCACGTTCGATCCGACGTAGTCTCCCTCACGGTACAGCACCGTTCCCCAGTGCACGCCGCTCCGCACTGCCGGGAACTGCGGCTCCCCCGCCGTCCGCCCCTCGATCTCCAGTGCCCAGGCCACGGCCGACCGCGGCTTCGGGAAGACGAGCATGAACGCATCCCCGATTTGCTTCACCACCCGCCCCTCCCAGCGGTTCCTCGCCTCCCGCACCAGCGCCGAGAACCGTCCCAGCACCTGCGCCGCCTTCACGTCGCCCATCGCGTCGGCCAGGGGCGTGAAGCTCGACAGGTCGACGAAGGCGATGGCCACCTGTAGTTGACCCGGCACGTCCGCCTTCCCCAGCGGGCCCGCCTCCTCCGCCAGATCCATTACTGCCTCTTCCCTTACCGCCCTCTCCCACCCTTTACGGTGGAAGTAGAGGATCATCGGCTCAATCAGCGGCTCCGTCCGTTCGCCCGCTGCCCGAAGCGCCTCCATCAGGGCCGCACCGGACAGCCCCTCCGCCTTCAGTCGCTCGTGGATATAGAAGTGAAACAGACGTGTCTCCACCTCCGCTGCCCGCCCCAGGGAGTCCGCGTACACTCTCACAAACTGCATCATCGCGTCTTCGGGGAATCCGGCTTCCATGGCCGCCTTGAACAGCCTGATCCCCTCCAGGTCGTCCTCGCTTACCGCCTCGTCCTCCTCGGTGAATCCGGAGGCCTCCCACATCCGTCGCAACAGACCCAGCTCCAGCCCTGCTATCTCAGCGGCTTCTGCCAGCGAGTACCTCCGCCCCCTTCCGCTGGGGAGGAGCATCTCCACGTAGCGGTCCAGCAGGCCGCTCTTGGCCGCCTGCGCGATCGTCTCCAGGCTGACCCCGCGCCGCAGGCACAGTTGGATCAACCTCGTCCGCTCCATGTCCTCCGGCCCGAACTCCTCGCGTCCCTCGGCACCGATGATCCCCAGCGACTGCCACTGGCGCAGTCGCTTCACCGGCTCCCCCCTCCGCCGCGCCAGCTCCTCCAGGGTCAGCTCATCGCCCATCGTGTCCCCTGTCTTGTGTCTCGATCACTCCAGCAGCCCCCGCTCTCGCAGGATGCGCATTAGCTCCTCCCGCCGGCGCTCTCGCTCGCCCTCGGGCTGCTCCGAGTTCGCCCTGGCCACCACGAAGGCCACGGCGTGCTCTCGCGAGTGGGACATGCTCACGTCCAGGCCGTCCAGGCCGATCTTGCGCGCTCGGTCCCGCGCCCGCCCGTGCAGGTAGACCAGCGGCTTCCCCTGCCGGTTCAGCAGCACTTCGATCTCCCGCCAGCCGACCCCCCGCGCGCCGGTGCCCAGCGCCTTCATCACCGCCTCCTTGGCGGCGAAGCGAGCCGCCAGCTCCGAGGGGCGGCCGCGGCAGATGGCGACCTCCATCGGCGTGTATACCCGGTCGAGGAAGCGCTGGCCGTGCTGCTCCAGGACGGCGGCCACCCGCTCCAGCTCGATAATGTCCACGCCCACCGCATACGAGCCCATAGTTGCGGCCATTGTAGCACAGCCCATCCCAAGATACGTAGCAGCAGAGCTTCAGGTTTGCCTGGGGCTCCAGGGCCTATGGTCACTAATGAATTAGTGACGCTGAGCGCGGAGTGATGTAGCGGAGGCCTTCAGGCCTCCATGACATGGGGTGGGAGCCTGAAGGCTTCCGCTACTTCCGCTACATCGCGCTATGCCGAGCTTGAGCCTTTATTCTCTGAATGACCATTAGCCCTGCCTAATGCTCAGGCGATTATGCCTATATCCTCTTTACCCGTCGGAAAGCGCCATGCTACAATGGGCTGGCCCCGCATATCACCGCCCTTGGGGGAGTCCAGAGGGGGCAACGCTATGGTCAGCATCATCCGCGAGCCCAAGGTCTATCTGGTCGGACGCCAGTCCATCGACGACGCGGCCCTCGACAGCTTCCTGGCCGAGTATGGCATGGCCTGGCAGACCGACACCGAGATCGGCGCCGAGATGCTGGCCGAGGCCGCCGGCCGCCTCTGCTACCTCTCCTACGGCAAGGGGCGCAAGGACAACCGCGAGTACCTGGCCAACATCATCGAGT
>CAYGYF010000085.1:0-6783 GCA_964354065.1 uncultured Dehalococcoidia bacterium
GGCAAGCCAGAGGTCTTGGTGGTCCGCGGCGCTCAACCTGAAGATCCGGCCCATGTCGCAACAGGCCCCTTGGCCATCGTCAGCGACCAGGCTGCCGACGCCAGCATTCCACGCTTCGATTTCGATGAGGTGCCAAAGCTAACCGACTTCCTCTTGGCCCACCTTCAACTCTCGCTCCCTCCGGACGAGGCCTAGCAGGTCTCCCCATCGGACCCAAAGCAATGCCTCAGCCCGGGCGACTCGCGCAACGAATGTCCATTGTGCACGGGGGCCCCCAATCCCATCTCAGCATCATCATCGAAGTCAGCAGTGAAGCGGGAATCTCGAAGGGGGCGCTGGAGCAACGGATCGCGCAGGTCTTCGAGCAGCTCGGTATTCCCCTAAGCTGGGAACCTGTCTGGCCAAACGGCTCTTGCGGGCCTACACGGGGGCGAACCCATTCCCGAACCTCGTGTCGAGAGTCGAATCCAGCCGCTGGTGCCCGTGATTCGTCCACGCCGTCGTAATGTCCCGACTAGGCACCCACTGCGTCGTTTCAGCCAACTCGGGTCTCGACCGCCCCCGCGATGCCCAGCGCCTCGACCCGGCTGAACGGGGCGTCCCCGGATCTGCAGGAGTTCGCGGGCTCGGGGTTTGCGACCAAGAACTTGTCGTCGGGTGGGTTCCACCAAGTCTTAGGCGAGCCGTCCAAGCCAAGGCGCCACCAAACGTCCCCGATCTCCCGAAGGGGGAGACCATCCTGCTTGATAACATCTGGAAGATCGTGACAGCAGAAGGTGACGGTCGGCCAACCTCTGGCCATAAGCCGACGCTGAAAGGAGGTCAAGAGATCATGTTTAGCGTCTGGTTCAACGGCCAAGATCATCTTGGACTCTCGCCCCTCATAGTCGCCAAGCGCGGTCAATAGGGGCCTCCAGTCGTCGAAGCTGTACGGCAAGCACGCAGAGAAGACCACCAAATCGAAGGGCTCAAGACCTATGCCGCTGTCCCCCAGATTGACAATCGAGCCTTGCGTGTACCGCGATGAGACGCGATCTCGATGCCGAGAGGATTCAGAGAACAGGATCATCTCACGGCTCGGCTCGATGCCGGTGAGACTGACGTGACGAGGCAGATTCAGTAGATCCAGCGCAAGAGCGGTTGCACCCGTGCCGCTTCCGATGTCCAAGACCGACGTTGGATACCAGTCGCCGATTACCCGCAGCAACGATCCGAATATAGACACAACGCGCCTAGGCATGTACTTGAGCGCGTAGACAAGCGGGAGACCTGGAGTATCATAGTTCGGCTCTCTGCCCAATCTCAGTTCATCTAACTCGTCACTCAATTCCTGAGCCTTGATGCGGATGCGACGGCTAGAGAGCTTCTGCATGTAGATGCGAGCAGATTCAGCGACCGCTCTGTCGAGCCTGTCGTGAAGCTGGCGCCATTCATAGTCGCTTGGGCCTTTACTCATCGTCTCTGGACACCTCTCTCGACCTTTCCAGCTGCGGGAGAACGCAACACTTGGTGTGTCCCGGGCATACAGTATCGAATTCCGTCAGAAGTCCAAGCGGTTGATGTCACCCCGTTACGGCAAACGCCCACACATGTCGCGTCGCCAGATGGACACTGCCTTGCGTTCCGCGAGGCATTCAGTTAGACTACCGCTAGAGCATCTGTTCTATGCCAGCTCACGGAGGTAGCCACGCGATGCTCGATGTCGAGCAGCTAAGTCTGCTGGAACAGGGAGAGCCCGCAGCATCGCTGCCGCGTCACTACGCGCCTGTCCGGCCCGCCCACTTCGAGGTCGCGCGCATCATCCTCGCCAAAGGCAGCATCAGCACCCCCGAACGCAAGCGATTCGTCGAAGGCATCTGCGATCTCTACCCAGAAGCACACGTAGAAGAACGCCTCGATACATCCCACAACCGGTTGGGACTGGCTGACCGGGACCCTCTCCGTTCACATAGGGCCGGCAAGCGCACCCTTGTGTTCGGAGAGCTCCAGTCGGCGGTACGTTTCGCCCAGGAGACGGGAAACGCCTGCCCGAACTACTGGCACTTCTCTCCCTACGGCTTCTGCCCTTACGGCTGCAAGTACTGCTATCTGGCCGGCACTCCGGGCGTCAAGTTCTCCCCCTCGGTCAAGATATACGTCAACTTGCCTGAGATGCTGTCTGGGATTGACCGAGTCGCTAGACGCCAGCGAATGCCAACCGCCTTCTACCTGGGAAAGCTCCAGGATGCCCTAGCCCTGGACCCCTTGACGGCTTACTCCACGGCTCTGGTGCCGTTCTTCGCCGAGCACCCCTGGGCGCGCCTGACGCTCCTCACGAAGAGCGTCCACGTCGACCGACTCCTGGACCTGGAGCATCGCGGACACTCCATCCTCTCATGGAGCGTGAATCCGCCCGAGGTATCGGCGATGTTCGAGGAGAACGTGCCCGGTATCGATGAGCGCCTCGAAGCGATGCGACGTGTTGCCGAGAGGGGCTACCCCATCCGCGCCATCATGATGCCGATCATACCCGTTGAAGGGTGGCAAGACCTCTACGCCGCGTTCAGCCGGCACCTGCTCGAGAGTGTGCCCATCCAGCGCCTGACGCTCGGCGGCATCTGCATCTATCGGAGCGCTCGGGACCTGATGGAGAGGAAGATGGGGACGCGGAACATAGTCTCTGAACACATCGACAAGGGATCGCCGATTGCGGGAGACGGGAGAGCACGCTATCCTCGCAACCTTCGCCATGAGGTCTACTCCGCGATCATGGAGGCCGCGCAGCGCCTTCGCCCGGACCTAGAGATTGCCCTTTGTCTTGAGGAGCAAGCGCTCTGGGAAAGCACTGGTATCGCCGAGAGCATGGGGCGATGCAACTGCGGGTTGTAGAGCCTTCGAGACCTCGGCCGCCGGCTGGAGATGCCTGCCCCATCAACTGCGGCGCAAAGAAGGGTTGACGGAGTGTACTCTAGCGGAGTGCAGTCTGGAGAAGTACAATCCTCTTCTAGCGCACTAGCAGCACGTCACGTTCGCCCGGTAGAATGAGCGCCGGCACGCCGAAGGGCTCGCCGGTGGGGGGATTGCGTAGTAGCGGATCCTCGAATCCTGCCCGGGGAGCCAATTTGGTGGCTCAGAGCGTGAGTGGCTCTGAGCCATCGCCATCTCCGGCGTCAGCGTCCCGTACAGCTCCAGAACAACCTGCTGGTCGATGGGCGCGCGCTCGGCGACCTCCAGGCTGTCGTAGGGCGAGCCGAAGTGCCCCTGGGCGTAGTAGTCGCGCATCAGCTGCCCTTCGCGGTGGAGGTAGTCGGTGCCCCCAGTCGGGACCGAAGTAGGCACCGTTGCCGTACAGGGAACCGAAGTCCATAAGGTCGGTGCGCTGGAAGACGCCCTTGCCGTCGACAATGGTGTCCTTGGTGTAGAGGACCGCCCCGTCGGCAGCCACGAGCCGGTCGGGGATGGGTGGCCGCTCGCGGTGCACCGCCATCGTCCCATAGATGAGGACGGAAACGGCCACCAGCAGCGTGACCACGAGCCCCGAGCGCAGCAGCCGGTCGATGCCGGCCTCACCAGCTGGAGCCGAGCGTCCTGACCGCGCGGTCATGGCACATCACCCCCTCTTCTCTGCTAAGGCGCGTTCCCGTCTCCCGGCCCCTCTTGCAATGGCCCGAATTATAGTCCCCCGAACACCATTGCCAAGATGAGGGAAGGTCAACGCAATCGCTGACCGATCCAGAAGTGCCGCCCGCCTGTGTGGCTGTAACGTGGTTGCCAGACGCGGCGTCTCTTCATTGTGACCACTTATCGGTCGCTCATGCGGGAGCGGATTTTCGGCGCAGAGGGTCGCGACTGGCAATGGCCATTCGTAGGGGCGTTGGTGGGGTCCGACCTCCTGTTTGTGGGCTGGCTTCTGGCGAAGCCTGGCGGTGACGAAGCCCTAATCTGGTTCGACGACATCGTTTTGGCTCTGGCCCCTTCCCTTTCCGCCTGTATGGCCGCCATTGTCGCCGTACGAAATTGGCGCTCGCGGACCGGTTACGCGTGGGCGCTCATCGCCTTGGGCCTGTTTATGATCGCTCTCGGCGAGGTCGCCTGGGGACTCCAGGAACTCGGTATGCACAGAGAGGTTCCGTTCCCTTCTGTGGCGGATGTCGGCTATCTAGGGATATACCCACCCGTCTTCCTGGGGCTGCTGCTGATGCCGCATGCACCGGTGAGCGGGCTCAAACGCATGAGGATCCTCATGGATACGCTCATCGCGATGACGGCCATCGCGGTAATTAGCTGGCATCTGATCCTCGCTGACCTGATCAGCGCGTCGACAGGCAATGTTCTTGCCAAGAGCGTCAGCGTAGCATATCCATTTGCCGACCTTGGGATAGTGTTCGCCGCTCTGGTGCTCGTCAGCCGCAGCGGGCGCGCCGCTTCTGGCTTGGCCATGTCGTGCCTGGCCGGCGGCTTCGCGGCTATGGCCTTTTCCGACAGCCTCTACACATACCTCACGTCGGTCAATACCTACGCCAGTGGCAGCTACATCGATGTCGGCTGGATTGTGGCGTACAACCTTGTCACCATAGCGGCCCTGATCGCCTTGACTAGCCGCATCTCGTTCGAACGCGGCCCCGAGGATCTACAAGAAACGCCTGCGATCTGGCCCTCGCTGGTCCCCTATGTGCCTCTAGTACCTCTGGCCGCTGTGCACATTGTAGCATTCAGCACTGAGGGAAACCGCCATGCTTCGTTCCTGGCGGGCGGCACCCTGGCCGTGTTCGCCCTTGTCATTGCCCGGCAGATACTAGCAATCTATGAGAATGTGCACTTGAACCGCGAGCTGGCGCAGCTGGCTGACCAGCTATCAGGAAAGCTGATGGCGCGTAAGCTGGAGACCTTGCAGCGCCGCGACCCAGCTTCCTGGCCTTCACGCGAGGGCGGAGCGGCCGAGGACCTCACTCCAGCCGGCGAAGTCCATGGTGGCCGTAGTCAGCATTACATGGCCAACTCCACGCGGCCCGACAGCTGACCCTAGGCGCTGGCTGCGCCTCCTTCCCCCAGCTCCTCGACCCTGACTGGAGGGAGCTCACCGCCAAGCAGCGGCGGGCTCTCCAAATCGTCCAGGATGCCCTCGGCGAAGGCCGCAAGGTCATTGTCCTCTCCCGCAACAAGGAGGCCGCGAAGTGGATGCACAAGCGCATCGAGCGGCTGGGCTGCGACGCGCTGTACTGGGGGACATGCCGCCGCGGCCCAGGCCCGGTTCGCTAAGTAGATCAAGTAGGTCTGGAAACGGGAACTCAGAGCACTAGACGATCAGTCTTACGTGTCGCAAGCATGGGAGCCTTGTCTCCAGGTTCTGTGCGCTTGACGCCTTCGAGACTTCCTGAGTCGTGTACAATAAGTGCCGACAGCGTGAGCGTGAGCATGAGCATTGACTTCTGGATCTGCAAGAAGGCATGCCCTCAGCTCGCGGCACCCATTCCCGGGTACGCATCAACCTTCGCGAAATGAGGAGGGAGTCCATGAAGTTCGGCGTCACGATGTTCCCGACCGACTACTCCATTGGTCCCGTGGAGCTCGCCAGAGCTGTGGAGGAGCGCGGCTTCGAGTCGCTCCTCTTCCCAGAGCACACCCATATTCCCACCAGCCGGCGGACCCCATGGCCGGGCGGGGCTGAGCTGCCCCGGGAGTACTCCCACACACTGGACCTCTTCGTAGCCCTCAGCGCCGCGGCCACGGCCACAGAGCACCTGCTCATCGGCACCGGGGTCTGTCTCGTGATCGAGCGCGACCCCATCACTTTGGCCAAGGAAGTGGCCAGCCTCGACTTCATCTCCCGCGGGCGGTTCCTGTTCGGCATCGGCGGTGGCTGGAACCAAGAAGAGATGGAGAACCACGGCACCAACCCCGCCCAGCGCTGGAGCCTGCTGCGGGAACGAATCCTGGCCATGAAGGCAATCTGGACTCAGGACGAGGCTCAGTTTCACGGCCGGTTCGTCGACTTCGACCCGATCTGGTCATGGCCGAAGCCCGTCCAGAAGCCTCACCCACCGATCCTTGTGGGCGGTGACGGGCTCCACACCCTTCAGCGGGTGGTGGAGTACGGAGATGGCTGGATGCCCATCCCCGGGCGCAGCCAGAGGCCCCTGTCCGAGAGGATCGCCGAGCTCAATCGCCTGGCGACCGAGGCCGGTCGCGGGCACATCCCAGTCTCCATCTACGGCACGCCTTCGCGGGCCGAGGTCATCCAGCACTACGCTGACCTGGGGGTGGAGCGTTGCGTCTTCTGGCTGCCACCCGCTTCGGGGAAGGAGATCCTGCCCCTGTTAGACAGCTACGCAGAGCTGGTGAACAGCTTCGCCTGAGACCGTCGTGATCGCGATAGAGTAGCTTCTTTCCTTGCCAACCCTCGCGCCTGCGGGTAGGATAATGGCGTCATGGAGCCGCGCGTCCAATACACTCAGACGGCCGACGGGGTGAGCATCGCCTTCTGGACGCTGGGGGAGAGCACGGCCCTTCTGCACTTACGAGGCGCTGCAATCGGCGATATCTAAGTGGAGCGGTAGTGGCCCGTGACGCTGACGCGACGAACGCCTGAGGGAGAAGAAGAAGCTTACTCTTCCCGTAGGAATGCCTGGCTGCGCCTAGACGACGCTGCTCTCTTGAAGGAGTGCCATCAAGAGCGCTATCGGGCGAGCGGGCCGGGTGGCCAGCGACGCAACAAGGTCGAGACTGCCATCCGCCTCCACCACCGGCCTACCGGCCTGATGGCTCAGGCAGAGGAGTCGCGCTCCCTAGAGGAGAACCGGGTCC
>CAYGYF010000086.1:0-6625 GCA_964354065.1 uncultured Dehalococcoidia bacterium
AGGGTTGAAACCCTCAGCTTCGAGGAAGCTGCGGATTTCAATCCGCAGGGAGACTTTATTTTCCTGATGGCCATCAGGCGGGGGTCGAGAATCAAGCCACCAGCGGCGAACCGGCCATAGATGGCCGGCGGGCATTGCTAAATCGTCAAGGCCGTGCTTAAATGAACTTAGGGTCAATAGCAGGGGGCGTGAATCGTGGCTGGTCGCGTGGTTCCGGCGATTAGTCGAACTGTCCGCTTCGTCAACAAGGTTGGCGTCGTTGAACTCCTCATAATGGGCGTGGCCTTTGTCCTCTACTACCTGGTGCGCGGCTTCGTGGTAGAGAGGACCTTCGAGGCCACTTCGCGAGCCATCCGTGTCGTCGAGCTGGAGCAGCGCCTGGGCTTCTTCTGGGAGGCGAAGATGCAGGCCTGGGTCATGTCCAGCAGCCTCCTCGTGTATCTGTTCAACAACATCTATGTCTATGCCCATTTCCCCATCATCGTTGCCATAGGACTGTGGCTCTTCTTCTTCCATCGCCAGCGCTACGTTGTCCTGCGCAACGCCTTCCTCATCTCCGGTGGTATCGGCCTGATCATCTTCAACCTCCTGCCCACGGCGCCGCCCCGCCTCCTGCCCTGGCCCCTGAGCGACCAGGTGGTGGACACCATGTGGGCCTTCTCCAAGATCAACTACGACATGCAGCCAGCGGCTTTTGTGAATCACTATGCCGCCATGCCCAGCCTCCACTTCGGCTGGAACCTGCTCCTGGGCATCGGCGTGTTTTGGACCGCCAGGCATTTCGTGGGCAAGGCCTTCGGCGTGATAATGCCCGCCGCCATGTTCCTGGCTGTGGTAGTCACCGGCAACCACTTTATCCTCGACGTTTTGGCCGGCACGGTGGTGGCTCTGATCGGCCTGGGCCTGGCCCTTCTCCTTCAGCGCCACGGCCACCGTCTGTGGCGACTCCTCCTCCCTGATCGCATCTTCCGCCACCTGGCCCGCTCTCCTGGCGCATAACGGCCTGCGGGGCGGATAATAGGCGCGCCGTGAATCAGGAGGCATCTGGCTAGCATGGAGGGCGTTGCCGCCCTGTGGCGGCGGCTCATGCGACCCTTCAGCCGCCGCGACCTCCTGGAAGCCTGCCTGATGGGTTTGGCCTTCCTCTTCTATTTTGCCGTGCGCGGTGCGGTCATCGACCGGCCTGAGACCGCTTACTTCAACGCCCTGGATGTCATCGACCTCCAGCGCAAGCTGGGCTTCTTCTGGGAGCCCGATATGCAGGAATGGATCATCGACAAGCTGTTCTTGGTCCAGACGGCGAATATCGTCTACTTCTGGCTCCACTTTCCCCTGATCATCGCCTTCGGCATCTGGCTCTACTTCAACGACCGGCACAAGTACACGGTAATGCGCGACCTTCTGCTGGTGTCCGGCGCCATCGCCCTCATCGTCTACTGGCTCTACCCCGTGGCGCCGCCGCGAGAGCTGCCCCAACTTGCCCTCAGGTTCGATCCGGATGCGCCTGCCTACGTCAGGGGGTTCATCGATACCATGCAGGTGCACTTGGGCTATGCTTACCAGTCGCAGTCCACGGCTGCCTTCGTGAACCCCTACGCCGCCATGCCCAGCCTCCACTTCGGCTGGGACCTGCTGCTGGGCGCTGGCATAATCTGGGCCTTCTGGAAGCAACCCCTTCAGTGGCTGGTTGTGCCCATCGGCGTGGCCCTGCCCATCATGCAGGTGTTCGCCATCACCGTCACCGCCAACCACTTCTTCCTCGATGCTGCCGCCGGCGGCGCCGTCTCTCTCGTCGCCATACCTGCCGCCCTCTTCCTCCAGCGCTGGGGCTATCCCCGCTTGGGCCAGGCCCTGGCCCGGCTGCCCTGGCCCTTCGTGGCCAGGCTTCTCGCCCTCAGGCGGCAGGAGGAGACACAAGCCTCCGAGGCCAGCACTTCCCAGATGTAACGCGCCCCCACAGGTCGGGGAGCCAGCCAACCGGAGGGCGGGGGCCCCCTTCCCTCTTCCCCCTTCCCTCTTCCCCCTTCCCTCTTCCCCCTCGCCTAGTTCCAGTGGCGATAGGCAGGCAGGGACATCAGCGGGGTGTAGACCTCCACCGTCACCTCGCTCACGTAGGGGAGCCAGCGCTCCCAGTCCTGGCGGGCCTCACTGGCCTCCGTGCTGGCGAAGGCCTTCTGGATCACGCTCTCGTCGGCAAGCCTGAAGGCGGTCATCCAGTTCGGCCCGCTGCGCAGAGAGCGCAGCCGAAAGGCGGCGACGATGCCCGGGATCTTCAGCATGTTGTGGATGTGCACCTGAAGGTACCACTGCTCCAGCTCGGCCAGGACCTCCGGGTTGACATGGGCCCGCACCACCAGGAAGGGACAGGTGCTCACTGGCCGCTCTCCATCTCCCGCAGCACCGCGGCGATGGCGGGCTCGATGTCGCCCGAGGTGTCCACGCTGATGTGAGGGCGGCGGATGGGCTCGGCATCGCGTCGCATTCGCTCGTAGACCTCCAGCCCTGCGTCCGACAGGTCCTCGGCGTCGCCGCCCTCAGCGCGAGCCGCCAGCCGCTCCTTCACCACCGGCGGTGGCGTCTCCAGGCGCACCAGGATGAGCTTGGCCCTGTGCTTGTCGGCGATGTCAGAGACCTGATGGCGGTGCTCCTCGCGCAGGTTGGTCGCGTCGAAGATCGCCGGCACGCCTGCTTCCATCAGCCGGTCGAGCACACGATGGCAGGCCGAGAACAGGCGGCTATTTTCCTCGGCGGAGTAGGTCGGCTGGCCGAATAGCGCCTTGCGCAGGGCATCGCTCTCCAGGCGGGCCAGCGGGAAGCGAGAGGCGAGACGGCGGCAAAAATACGACTTGCCGCTGCCGGGAAGGCCGCTCACCATCACCAGGATCGGAGTAGCTCGCGGCGCTGGCAGCGGCCGAAGGCACTCTTCGATCCTGCGGGCGTCATCCAGAAGCTGCTGTCTCTCCTCTGTCACTGGCCTACGGCTCGTTGTAGAAGGCCAGGCCCACCAGCCCCGGTCCGCTGTGGATGCTCATCGCCTGGCTGAACTCACTGACGTGCATCTCCTGCGGGCGAATTTCCTGCTCCACCCTCGCTGCCAGCTCCTCGGCCTCGTGGGGTGCCCCGGCGTGGAATACGGCCACGTGTAGCGGCTTCCCCGGCTGGAGCCGATGCTTGACCAGCTCCAGCAGACGAATCAGGGCCCGAGGCTTAGTGCGCACCCGTTCCACCAGCGACACCTTGTCGCCATGATATTGCAGGATGGGCTTGACTTGAAGACGAGACGAGAGCCAGGCCACCACTCTGGGCACCCGTCCCCCTTTGGCCACATACTCTAAGGTATCCAGCACCGCCAGCATGTACAGGCGAGGGATCAGGGCCTCGCCCTTGCCGGCCGCCTCGTCCAGGGTGGCGCCGTTGGCGGCGGCCCGGGCGGTGGCCAGCACCACAAACCCCAGCGACGGCCCGGCGCTGTGTGAGTCCATCACTTTTGTGTGGATATCGGCCATCTCTTCCTTCGCCAGTTCCGCGGCGTTGCAGGCCGAGCTGTAGGTGCCGCTGAACTGTTTGCCCGTGACGATGCAAAGAACGTCCTTGCTGCCTCGGCCGTAGGCCTCCCGAAACGCCTCCAGGAAGGCTCCCGGCGGGGCCGAAGCGGTGGTGGGCAGGCGCCGCGCCGCCTTCAGCAACCTGTAAAACTCCTCCCAGCTCAGGGAGACGTTGTCCAGGTAGAGATTCTCCTCGAACAGGAAGCCCAGCGGCACAGTAGTGATATTGTACTTTTCCTGTAGCTCGCCCGGAATACAGGATGTGCTATCTGTTATTATGGCTATGCTAGCCATGATTGATGATAGGTATTATTGCCAGGAGCTACGATCCGGCCACAAGTATAGCGCAGCCGTCTTGCATAGGCCATAGCCCTGTGTTATACTCACCCCGAAGTAAGAGAAAGGAAGAACGCCCCGCACTACCGAACCGGAGGGCGATGCTCACCAAGGAACGACGCACAGAAATCGTCGCCGACCACCGCCTCCACGCGAGCGATTCAGGCTCCTCAGAGGTGCAGGTAGCTCTCCTCACTGAACGCATCCGCCAGCTCACGGAGCACCTGAAGGTCCACCGTAAAGATCACCACTCCAGGCGTGGCCTCCTCATGCTGGTGGGGCAGCGGCGACGACTCTTGCGCTATCTGAGCAGAACCGAGGTCGAGCGTTACCGGGCGCTCATCGCTAAGCTGGGCCTTCGCAGGTAATCGACAAGCCAGCTCGCAGGGAAAGGGTTCCCCCACGACGCCCCTATCGAGGCGATCGAAGCATTGCGGCTATCGCAAGCATTGCTGATACCCCGCAACAGACGGGAGGTCTGATACTATCATGCCCCATACATACGAACGCGGCATAGACGGCCGGGTCCTGACCATCGAGACGGGCAGACTCGCCGGCCAGGCCAACGGCGCTGTCACCGTCCGCTGTGGCGACACCGTGGTCTTGGTGACCGCCTGCCTCAGCCCCCAACTCCGCGAGGGCGTCGACTTTCTCCCCCTCACCATCGACTACGAGGAGCGCCTCTACGCTGCTGGCAAGATCCCCGGCGGCTGGTTCCGCCGCGAGGGACGCCCCAGCGCCGACGCCATCCTCGCCGCCAGAATCACCGACCGCCCCCTCCGCCCCCTCTTCCCCAAAGGCTTCCGCAACGACATCCAGATCATCATCACCGTCCTCTCCGTCGATCAAGAGAACGACCCCGACATTTTCGCTACCATCGGCGCCTCCACCGCCCTCTGCATGTCCGACATCCCCTTCGACACCCCGGTCAGCGCTGTGCGAGTGGGATACATCGATGGCCAATACGTGGCTAACCCTACCTTCCCCCAGCTCAAGGACAGCCTCCTCGACCTGGTCGTGGCCTCCACCAGAGACGCCGTCGTCATGGTGGAGGGGGGTGCCCGCTTCGCCTCCGAGGACACAATGCTCAAGGCCGTCGCCTTCGGCCATCAGGTCAACCAGCAGGTCATCGCTCTCCAAGAAGAAGTGGTCGCCGCCGAGGGCAAACCCAAGCTCGCCTTCGTCCCTGCCGAAACAGCCGCCGCCGTCTACCAGGCAGTGTCCGAGTTCGTGCGCACCCAGGACTGGGACCTGCTGGCCAACGTTAAGGAAGAGCGCGACGAAGCTCTGGCCGAGAGGCGCCAGGAAGTCCTCGACCGCCTGGGCGATATCTATCCCCCGGAGCAGGTCCTGGCGGCCTTCGATCAGGCCCTGAAGCAGGAGGTACGCCAGAAGATTCTGCACGGCATTCGCCCGGACGGCCGCAAGCCAGAAGACATACGTACCATCACCTGCGACGTGGGTCTGCTGCCCCGCACCCACGGCTCCGGCCTGTTCAGCCGTGGCCAGACCCAGGTGTTGACCATCGCCACCCTGGGCTCCGTTGGCCAGCAGCAGCGCCTGGACGGCCTGGAGCCCGAAGAGACCAAGCGCTTTCTCCACCACTACAACTTCCCCCCGTTCTCCGTGGGCGAGGTGCGCCGCCTCGGCAGTCCCAGTCGGCGTGAGGTGGGCCACGGTCTTCTCGCCGAGCGAGCCCTGGAGCCGGTCATCCCCAGCGAGGAGGATTTCCCCTACACCATTCGTCTGGTCTCAGAGGTCCTTTCCAGCAACGGCAGCACCTCCATGGCTAGCGTCTGCGGCAGCACCCTCTCCCTCATGGATGCCGGCGTGCCCATCAAGGCCCCCGTGGCCGGTGTGGCCATGGGCCTGGTAATGGGCGAGGATGGCCAGCACGTCATCCTCACCGACATCGCCGGCGTCGAGGATGCTCTGGGCGACATGGACTTCAAGGTGGCCGGCACCACCGAGGGCATAACCGCTCTCCAGATGGACATCAAGGTCAAGGGCATCACCATTGACATCCTGGAAAAGGCCGTGGCTCAGGCCCGCCAGGCCCGTCTCTACATCCTCGACCGCATGCGCGAGACCATCTCCCAGAGCCGGCCGGAGCTTTCCCGCTATGCCCCCCGCATGTACCGCATCCAGATCCCCCAGGAGAAGATCGGCCAGGTCATCGGCCCGGGCGGGCGTGTCATTCGCTCCATCATCGAGGAAACCAAGTGTAGCGTCGACGTCGAGGACGACGGCACCGTCTTCATCGGCTCCAGCAGCGAGGAGATGGCCCAGCGCGCCATCTCCATCATCGAGGGCCTCACCAAAGAGGTGGCCGTCGGCGAAATCTTCACCGGCAAGGTCACCCGTCTTACCTCCTTCGGCGCCTTCGTCGAGATCCTGCCCGGCAAGGATGGCCTGGTGCGCCTGCCCGATCTGGCCGAGTATGAGGTCACCCGACCCGACGAAGTGGTGCGGGTCGGCGACGAGATCATGGTCATGGTCATCGAAGTAGACCACATGGGGCGCATCAACCTCTCCCGCCGAGCCGTCATGGAAGGAGCGCCAGCGCCGCGGCCTCCTGCCCCGCCCGCCCCCGCCTTCCGCGGCAGGGGCGAACGTGCCCCCTTCCGCAGCGCCTATGGCCCCTCGGCAGGACCCTCTGGCGGCAGACCGAGGCCTCGCGGCAATGGCCGGCCGATGCCCGACCGCCGCGGCGGCCGGCGACCGCCGCCCCCGCGCGACAGCCG
>CAYGYF010000087.1:0-6577 GCA_964354065.1 uncultured Dehalococcoidia bacterium
CAAAAATAAAAATCAATATCGAGACATACAATCCGGTAAAGAGAGGATTCCGCAGTATCGGCCAAATAAAAAACTGGCTTATTATGCGATTCTATTCGGAAGAAGCCATGCTTATCAATATGGAATTACGGAACGGCATGTTCACATCATTTATGATTCGGACAAAGGATACCAGTTTCGAGTATGCGGGCGGGACATATCTAATCGATAACGAACTCAAATATTATCATCTCGATGCAGGATTATATGCACTCGATTATCATCAGGATTTTGCATTACCTATCAGGAAAACAATACCATTAAACGAGATTAGCAAAGCTGTATCCGCATCAGGCGTGTCAGATGTCGAGGTCAGTACAAACCCGATAGTTCTTCGCAAGTTTATTGAGAGCAAACTCGCCGAAGGTATAATGAAATCACAACAGATTGACGAGTATTTACGGCAAATGAAAATGCTTATCATTATAACAATGGTAGCGAGCGTGGCGATGGTGTTATTGTTTATTGCCAAGACTGGAATGTTACAGGGGATACGTATTCCCGGGATAAACTGAAAATGACAATAGTAAGATTAGACGGCATTCCTATACAGATTATCAAACCAGATATTGACGGTGACGGGCAGACTGGCGGTATTGAGCGTCCTATGTATAATCCGTCAGAAGGCACGCCAATCGTACAGGCTACCGAACTCGGCGAAGCTATCCGCGAACTCAATGATGATACAATCAATCCTGAATCACGTATGAGTAATGTTGATTTCAAGGCACGATTGCATTATGCCGAACTGCCGTCTGTTCTTGCAATGGATGCACTTGTTGCATTCAAGGCATTGCCACCATTATGTCTTGCATTCACACGACAGAAAAAACGATTATCTGTCAGTCTTGGTGGTAAAGGCAGAGAAGAAATGGTTAGCATGGTACACGGCAAGAAAGAACAGGACATTAAAATTGGTGGTGGTGGGTTTATGGATAAAATAAGAAATTTCGGTTCTGGTGGACAATCGTGACATCGGAAATCCGAAATCAGAGATTCGAATCTCAATACAAACTTGATGTTGTAAACGATGTACGTAAATTACTACAACTTATTTATAGTATCGTATATCCAGTAAAGGAAAACGATGAAAATCCGTCGCAACGGATTTTCGTGTGTCGTAAATCGCCCGCAGGCGATTTACAACAATTCGGAATTGAATCTCAAATACGTAGAGCCATGATGTCGGTACTATTAAACCTTGTAGAAGGTAATGTATTTTATGATGGTAGCAGGATGGTACATTTCAAACGTGCCTATGGTTCGATACGAGAAGTAGAAGAATGTTATAGAACGTCTATAATATTGGATTATGTTAAAGAAAGCGATGAAATATACGAATTGATAAATAAATGCAGTAAACGAATAAACCGACTCATTTCTCGGATTTCCGATGTCGGATGTCGAATGTCGGAGAAATAATGAACCTGACTGCTCTGCTTAATTGTAATGGTGACTACAAATCCGTTACTAGGGAATACTGTTGGGAATGGTGCAGGGATGTATGGCTTAATTATTCAAACCATAATGACTGGCTATTGATTACGATGGCGGTAATAATGGTCACACTTCTTGCTAGTAGGAAATTCATATATTATAAACGGAAAAAACAGTTTGAATCGACATTGATTGTGGTTGCAACGATGCTGTTATTTTCATATCTGCTCATAAAAGTATTTGAGATACGAACAGTAATGATACCGCAAATACCATAAAAACAAAAGGAGTGTCTACCCATGTTAAACCCGTTAAAGATGAAAGCACAGGCAACAGAATTACTGAAAGATTATCTTGATAGTATCCATGCAAGACTCGAAAAAATGAACGAACAGATGCAACAACAGTTAGAACTTATAGAAACTGAACGTAAAGATAGACAATTATTGTTGCAATGTTCGCAACAAAGTTGCAAACAGATGGATTTACTTATCTTGGAAATACGTGAAAATAATTCTGCAATAAAAGCGATGATGCTTATGCAGACGGCAAATGGCGAACAGCGAACTGTTAATGAACGAAATAAGAATATTGATTGATATTTTGTCTCTTAAACATGACTGACAACTGTTATAATTTTCATGTGTGGGATGCTCCCGAATATGTAAATTGTTTATGTTGTCAGTCATGTTTATCTGATATCAGATTGGGATAGAGATTGGGAGTTGATGAAGATGCCCTTTAAGGTACTCGAAGATTGCGAAGAATTGATTTTTCAAGTATATAATATTAATAGAAAAATGCCTTATGATGCCGAAAAGTATAATCTTATAGACCAATTACGACGCGCATCACTATCCGTAGGTTCATGTTTAGCCGAAGGAAATGAACGGCGTGGCAAAGACAGAATTTTTCTATGGACGAATGCAAAGGGGAGTTTACAAGAGGTCATATTTCAATTAAATGTTGTAAATCGCCTGCGGGCGATTTACGACACACGAAAATCCGTTGCGACGGATTTTCATCGAATAGTACAACGAATCTATAAGATAGAAGTGAGAGGTACACTCGTGTTATGCGACAAGATTGGTGCAATAATCTATAAATTAATTGACTCTCAATCTCAATCTCCATCCCAATCTGAAAAACAAAGAACCGAATAACAAATTGGTCATATTATGCAACATACTAAACATTATTTCGAGAAAGTAATGTTAGGAGGAATGAACTTATGATTTCTATGCGTCTTGGAAATTTGGGTTCGGGCTTTGGGAACCGGGCATAATAATATGCTCCGGTTCTCAACCTGACAATGTAAATCATTGATGGCGATTAGGGAGATGGCCTTGAATCCAGCACATCGTACTACTTACACGAATATTACTACGAATGTTAAAGATACCGTTAAACTCACTGCCGATATGATTGTCAAGAAAGAGATAATTGGTGTTAAGAAAACTGGTGAAGAAGTATATGATTATAAATTAAATATAGATTTCTGGAAGAACACGAAAAAACCGCTTAATATTTGTCTTGATGAGATGCAAAACCTATATCGCAATCGTAATTTCATGTCGAAACAGAATAAAATAATTTCTGAATGGCTCTCAATGCTTCGCCGTGTTTTGGGGAGTAATGATTCGGGGTACGGGCAATTAGTATGTATCAGCCAAAGACCGAATGTTGATATTGATTTGAGAGACCTTGCAACCAATATACAATATCATATATGTCACTACCTTAAATCCTGCAAACGCTGTGGGTTTACATGGTCGGAAAACAGTGACAGTCCTGACCCTAGATGGACTTGTTTGAGATGTAATAACTGGCAAATCAAAAAACATTCGCATAGAGTCGAGGTATATTACTTCACTGACTTTAATTCATACAATTTCTGGAAATCAATGGGTATGAAAACGTATTATGACCATAGGATATTTGCCGATGTTGAAAAATACATGGGACTGTATAGCTCGGAAGCTTGGGAGACAATGTTTGTAAATATTTTTTAAAATCTAATTGTTTTCAGTCCCTTTTTGGCATTACAAGATTGACACAGTGCCTGAACATCATTTATAGTATAAACGTGTCCAATTTCAACAAGAGATATAGGTACAATGTGGTCTATTCCGAGTTTGCGCTTTCTATGGCATGATGGGCATATACCATCATAGCCATTTAGTTTATTATTCCAATCTGCCTTTGTAAATGTATGAACCATACTTTTCAATTTGTTAATCCGTCTATACATTAATCTCTTTGCCTTAATAGGATGATTTTTGCGCCATAAAATATTTCTAATTCATGCTTTCTCTGGATGAAGTTTATGATATTCACGAGATTTTAACAAATGCCCGTCATGGTTTTTAATTCGGTATTTCACTGCCCATCTATGTGATATAATTGGATGTTTTCGCACATATTCTTTATTATATTCGTATATATGTTTTTTATTTATTCGTCGGTATTTTCGCTTATGTTCTCTTATATTTACTAAATGTCCTAAACGATATTTTATTCTATAATATCGTAATTCGTGTTTGTGATTTATAGCATATTCTTTACATTTAGCTAAACACTTTTTACGATTCTTATAATAATAAGAATTAGTACGTTGCATTACCAATCTTCGATGTTTAAGATAATATTTATGAGCTTGTTTTCTAATCCTCTCTCTATTCTTCAAATACCATTCCCTATCATATTTCTTCTTATCGGTCATATAAAAAACCATTTATTCATCATCGTTATACTCTATTCTAAATTCACCGAAATTAAATATACCAGACCATCCGACATAGGTTATTTGTTCTGGTCTTATTTTGTAATGCAGTGCGCAAATCTCGTGAAGTTTACTTCTCGGAATAACAATTGTCACTTTTTTCATAAAATCGTAGGCAGGATACCCAACAATTTATTGTTGGGAGGAATGCCGTCGTCGTTAGCATCACATCCTGACTTTACCTCTGTCCATTGTTCAGCCATAGCTTGTGCTATACCTGGATAAGTTTTACTTCTTAACATTGCTCTATCTTTTGAAGGTGGAAGTCTATGCAATCTTTGAACTCTTCCACTAACTATATTTGATGGTTTTAAAATAGGCAATCCTTTCAACCATAAACAAGTGGCTTTAGTCTCTCCGTGACCAAACATCCAGGGTTGAATAATCTGTGTATAATTTCTTCCAATTATACTAACTGCATATTTGTGAGGTATTGGATTTTCAACACAAATTTTTGGAATATTTGCTCTGTGGAGTTTCTTAAAAAATAAAGCACCTTCATCCATTTGTCTCCATAAATGTCTTTTCTCTAACCACATCACTCCTGAATTACATAATCTTGTGCAGGGTGGATGTGCAATCATCAAATCCCATCCATCATCAAGATGTTTCAGAACATCATCTTGAATATGCCATTCAGGATGTCCGCCACTACAAGGTAAAATATTGCAAGAGTATGCTTCGTGTCCTAATTTTCTAAAAGCTTTACATACTTCCTGGCTCTCTTCACACGCAACAAGAACTTTCACTGTGACCACCCCTCGTCAGTCGTCGTTTCGTAGTCGGAAACTACATACTTTAGTATGTTAGAGGATGTCATTTTCTATTTTCGAGTTCATGTATAATTACTTTTGACCTACTGTTTTTGGTATTGCTCCGAACCATTTACATTTCTCACAGTACCACAAATCACTATACGAATTGAGTTCGGTATCTTTATGCAGTGGATAATTGCATTTTGGACAGTTCATTTACGCCACCACCTTGTAGTCCATTCGTGCCAGCCATCGTGACCTTCTTCCAGTTCACATTGATGAGCAATTTTACAATTGAATAACTTGCGTTTTGATTTACATCTAACCATTATGAAGTCTCCATTTTAGTTACATCCATTACTGGCATAATACCTTGTCCTGAATAATACGTAGAGAGTTTGCCATCCCATTTCTCCAAGAATCGCAACTGTAAGACTTGTGGTGATGTACGTAACGCATCTCCCTCAACACGGATTGCTTCCGCTTGACCTTTTGCAGACTCGATTTTTTGTTGCGCTTCGTATTTAACCTGTTCGAGTTTATTCTTTGACGCAAGTGCATTCTGTTCGGCAGTAACTTTCGCTTCAATAGCTTCATTAAAACTCTGACTGAAATCAAAATTGACTATACTTACTTCTTCGACTGTAATACCACGCTGTCCAAGCCGTTCAGTAAATAAAGTCTTGATTTCCTGACGTACTTCTTCACGACGTGTAATAAGCTCCTCGGCAGTATATTTTGATATTGTTGCCTTGACGACTTCCTGCTCCAATGGTTGTATCAATCGGTCAGCATATCCTTCACCAAGCTCGGTATATATCCTGCACACGTCTTTATCAGATAAATGATAATTCGTAGCAATCTTTGCAGAAACAATCTGTAAATCTTTTGATGCGCCACTCGCATCGGCTTCATATTTCTGTGTTCTTATTTCCATCTTAACAAGTGTTTGCATGATAGGTATCTTGAACCCGAGACCCGGTGTTTTGGGAGTAGGTGATACCTCGCCCCACGTCAGAAGAACTCCTCGCTCACCACTATCAATAACATAAAATAAATCACCTAATACAAATATTCCAAAAATAAAAATACTTCCAACAATAACAGCAATTTTTTGTATATCTCCCATTTCATTTCTCCTTTTCTTCATTTATTCTACGAAGAAGTATGTACCTCTTAAAAATGTTTCGGTAGCAATGAATACCAGTAACCAGCACATTGCCATGATTGGAACGAGTGGTATATTACGACGTTTTTGGAAAAACGTGCCTATTATCCAGAATGATACTCCGAGCAATAAACCGAATAACCACCAAGTATTTGGTAGAAATCCGGTTAGCATTGCCATAATTTTTGCATCCGCACCGCCGAACCCGAAAAATCTGTATGCAACATAACCGTATCCTATAAAAAACACGAATCCCATAATAGAAAACATCAGATTTCTATAATCTGCCATTTTGTATAAAATTAACATGAATATACCAAGCAGAAAAAACATGAAGAACTGACTTTGCAGATTAACTTCACGCCATTTGAAATCCTGAAATGACATATATGCAAG
>CAYGYF010000088.1:0-6491 GCA_964354065.1 uncultured Dehalococcoidia bacterium
CCACCTCCGGCGGGACGGTGGCGTGGGTGCCGACGGCGCCGCTGATCTTGCCCACGGCCACCGTCGCCTTGGCCTCGGCCAGGCGGCGGGCGTGGCGGCGCATCTCGTCCACCCACGCCGCCAGCTTGAGGCCGAAGGTAGTGGGCTCGGCGTGGACGCCGTGGGTGCGGCCCATCATCAGGGTATCCTTGTGCTCGATAGCCCGCTGTTCGAGGACGGCGGCGAGGTCGGCGATGTCGCCCTCCAGGAGCTCGGCGGCCTCCTTCAGCAGCAGGCCGAGGGCGGTGTCCTCGACGTCGTAGGAGGTGAGACCCAGGTGGACGTAGCGCGACTCATCGCCCAGGCTGTCGGCCACCGAGCGCAGGAAGGCGAGGAGGTCGTGGTGCATCTCCCGCTCGTACTCGGCCATGCGCTGGCGGTCGTAGCGGGCGTGGCGGATCTTCTCCAAGGCCTCGCGTGGGATGACGCCCTGGTCAGCCCAGGCCTGGCAGACGGCGATCTCCACCTGGAGCCACCTGTCCAGGCGGTTGTCGGCGGACCAGATGCGGCCCATCTCCGGGCGAGTGTAGCGCTCGATCATCTAGCGGTACTCCTCCCGCGGCGGCGAGAAAACGTCGATGGCCAGCGAAGGCTCCAGGGCGGTCACCTGGTGAGGGACGTTGGAAGGCACCAGCCAGCTATCGCCGGCGGCCAGCTCTCGCCGCTGGTCGCTCAGCTCGAACAGGAGGCGGCCGCTGGCCAGGTAGCCGATCTGCTCATGGGGATGGCTGTGGGAGGGCACCACCGCACCCTCTTCGAGAGCCACCTCGATGAGCATCATGCCCTCGCTGGTATTGAGGGTGCGGCGGGTGACGCCGGGCAGCATCTCCACGGGCGCAACATCCGAACGATGGGTGAGCATCCTGCGATTCCCCCTCCGACGCGAGCTCCGCCAAGATGTTACGGCACCAGCCCCGCGCGTTGCAATCGCTTTTTCAACCCTGGCTTAGCTCTCGCCGATAGTCTTCGAGAGCCCGCCGCAGGTCTTGGTTTCGCAGGGCGAGGATGTGAGCGGCGAACAGGGCGGCGTTGCGGGCGCCGCCCACGGCCATGCAGGCCACAGGCACCCCCGGCGGCATCTGGGCGATGGCGAGCAGGGAATCGAGGCCGGACATGCCGCCCCTAGCGATAGGCACACCGATGACGGGCAGGGCGGTCCAGGAGGCGAGGACGCCGGGGAGGGCGGCGGCCATCCCGGCGGCGGCGATGATCACCTCGATGCCCTGCTCCCGGGCGGCCAGAGCGAACTGGCGGGCCTTCTCGGGCGAGCGGTGGGCAGAGATAACGTGCGTCTCATAGGGGATGCCCAGGCGCTCCAGGGTGCGCAGGCAATCCTCCATGGCAGCGGCATCGGACTTGGAGCCGAGGACGACGCCGACGGGGGACATGGCAGAGGTATTATACAGAACCAAGAACCTACAACCCAGAACCCCAAAATCCTGCCCGCCTGGCCCTGGCGTTTGACATTGCCCCCCCTCGCAAGCCATTATGTATCTGCCGGGGCATGAGTTGCGTGATTCCGCGCCTGGCTCATCTCCGCCTCGCGGAGGAGAACGTAGGAAACCGTGAGCAGACCGGACATAGAGGCGATCTACGGTCGAGGCAGGCTTCGCTGGCTCCTCCTGCTGGCCCTGCTCATAGCAGTCGCAGCGGCTGCCTTCTTGGCCTACCGCCTGCTGTTCGCTGGGAACGACGGAACGAAGACGGCCTTCAGCACCCAGAAAGTCACCACTGCCACCATTCGCTCCACCATCACCGCCTCCGGCGTGGCCGAAGCGGTGGAAGAGACGGCACTCAGCTTCAGGATAGGCGGCAGGGTCAGCTCCATCGACGTGAAGCTGGGTGACGAGGTGAAGGCCGGGCAGGAGCTGGCCCACCTGGAGTCCTCCGACCTCCAGAACCAGTTGGCCACCGCCGAGGCCAACCTGGCCTCGGCCCGTATCCGCCTCCAGCAGATCCAGAAGGGCGCCACCGAGGCCGAGAAGGCCGCCGCCGAGAAGACCGCCGTTAGCGCCCAGGTGGCCCTCGATACCGCCCTCAACGACCAGAAGGAACTGCTGGACGGGCCCTCCGACGCCGAGCTGGCCGCAGCGGAGGACAAGGTCAAGAAGGCCGAATCGGCCCTCCTCACCGCTCAGAATAACCTTAGAATCCTTCAGGAGGGCCCTTCCGACGCTGATCTGGCGGCCGCCTCATCGAAGGTGGCCACCGCCCAGTCAAACCTGGCCAGCGCTGAGAGCGGCGAACGGAGTGCCAAGGCCGGCGTACAGTCGGCCGAGGCAGTCCTCCAGAGTGCCGGCACCACCTATTGCGATACCGACGACCACCTCCACTCTGTGTGCAAGAACTTCACCATTCCCCTGTCTAACTCCCATGTGACTGACCTGAACGATTCCATCAAGCCAGACGAGGACCCCTCACCCGCCCTTACCGCTGCCACGTCCGCTCTCGTCCAGGCCAACTCGGCCTACCTGAGCGCCATCGCGGCCCAAGACGAAGCGGAGGCCGCCATCGATGCCGCCAAGGCCGCCCTCCAGGCCGCCCAGGACAGCCTCGACGACCTCAAGGCCGGGGCGGACCCCGAGGACGTTGCGACAGCCGAGGCCGCCGTAACCTCGGCCGAGAAAACGCTGGAGGCGGCCCAGCTCGCCCTCGACGAGCTCCGCGAGGGCCCGACCGATTTCGTCATCGCCAACGCTCAGGGCGCCGTCGACAGCGCCCGAGCCAGCCTGGCGGCAGCCGTAGCAGCCAGGGACGACCTCCTCGCCGGCCCCACCCAGGAGGACATCGATCTTCAGGTCCAGCAGGTGCGCCTCTCCGAGCTGGCGGTCGAGCGGACCCGCGAAAACCTGGCCGACGCCACCCTGGCCGCGCCCTTCGATGGCACCGTGGGCACCCTCAAGATCAACGTGGGCGATGTCGTCAGCGCCGGCGCCGCCACCCCGGCCATGACCCTGCTCACGCCCAATGCCGTGCGCGTCAAGGTGACACTGGGCGAGACGGATCTGCCCACTGTCAAGGTCGGCCAAACCGGGCTCATCATCTTCGACGCTATCCAGGGAGTGCCGTATCAGATAGCGATCTCCAAAATCGGCCTGGCCCCCGACATCTCTCAGGGCGTCGTGACCTACACCGCCGAAGCCGACCTCACGCGCTTCGACCCCAATGTCGACGTCCGACCCGCCCCCGGCATGAACGGGTCAGCAGTCATCAACACCGGCGAGAAGACTAACGTTTTGGCTGTCCCCAGTCGTGCTATCAAGCGTCGCGGTGAGGACCAGACCGTCGACGTCCTCGTCAACGGCAAGACCGAGACAAGGGTCATCCAAACCGGCACCAGCGACACCACAAACACCGAGATAACCAGCGGCCTCAAGGCCGGCGAGCTGGTGGTGCTTCCCGGAGTCCCCTCAACCCAGGAGACCGGCCAGCAGCAGGAGGAGATCCCCGGCGGTATCCGCTAGCCCGAAGCCTGCGCCATGATCACTCTGCGCGATATCACCAAGGTCTACCGTGCCGGCGACGTCCCGGTGCCAGCCCTGCGCGGCGTCAGTCTAGAGATGCGCCCGGGCGATTTTCTGGCCATCATGGGCCCTTCGGGATCCGGCAAGTCCACCCTCATGAACATCCTCGGCTGTCTCGATAAACCTACCTCGGGCACCTACCAGCTCGATGGCCTGGAGGTCAGCGCCCTCAGCGAAGAACAGCTAGCGGTTGTCCGCAATCGAAAGATCGGCTTCGTCTTCCAGAGCTTCAACCTCCTTCCCCGACTCTCAGCTATCGATCAGGTAGAACTGCCCTTGCTCTACCGCAGTTCCTGGAACCGCCGCCGCCTGGCCCTTCAAGCCCTGGTCGACGTAGGGCTGGGAGACCGCCTGGTGCGCCGTCCCACCCAGCTCTCAGGGGGCGAGCAGCAGCGCGTCGCCATCGCCCGCTGCCTGGTGGCCAATCCCTCCCTGATCCTGGCTGACGAGCCCACAGGAGCGCTCGACACCGCCACCGGCCGTGATATCATGAACATCTTCCAGCGCCTCAACAGCGAGCGCGGCATCACCATCATTATCGTCACCCATGAAAGAGAGATCGCCGCTTACGCCCACCGCATCGTCCATATCCAGGATGGCTCCATCGTCAGCGATGAGCTCAATTCATCGCCGCACCATATCGTGACCGCAAGCGAACCCCCGCCCGCTAGCAATGGGGGAAGGGGAAGCTCGCCGCCATGAGCATCATCGACGCGGTTCGCACCGCCTTCGCCGCCCTGGCCGCCAACAGGATGCGCTCGGCGCTGACCATGCTCGGCATCATCATCGGCGTGAGCGCCGTCATCACCCTCATGGCTGTGGGCCAGGGCGCCCAGAAGGGCGTCACGGAGCGCATCCGCGGCCTGGGCAGCAACCTCCTCTTTATCCGCCCCGCCCAGGTTGAGACCTCCAACGCCGCCCAGGTAGTCGCCCAGGGCCAGACCCTGACCCTGGTCGACACTGATGCCTACGCCATCAATGATCCTGAGCGCTTCCCCTATGTCGATGGAGTCGCTCCCCAAGTCACCTTCGACGCCCAGCTCATCGCCGGCGCCCAGAACACCCGCACCACCATCACCGGCACCACGTCCGACTATCAGTACGTCCGCGACTTCTACGTCGCTCAGGGCCAGTTCATCACCGACGATGACGTCACCCGCAAGGCACTGGTGGCCGTCCTTGGCAACAGGCTGGCCCAGACCCTCTTCGGCGATACCAACCCCATCGGCAAGACCATCCGCCTCGCCGTCGGACCGGGCGGTTTGATCAGCTTCACCTTCCGAGTGGTCGGAGTCATGGAGCCCAGGGGAGCCACCACCACCGGCGATGAGGACGACCTGATGTTCATTCCCCTGCCGACGATGCAGGCCCGCATCCCCTTCCTGCGCAATCCCCAGGGCCTCAGCAACGTCATGCAGATCTCGGTCAAGATCAAGGACAAGAACCAGTTCGATCGCGCTCGGGAAGAGATAGCGGCCTTATTGCGGGAGCGCCATCAAGTGGCCAAGGACGACTTTGTCATCCGAACCCAGGATGACCTGATCACCACCGCCAGCGACGTCTCCAGGACCCTGACCATCCTCCTAGCCAGCATCGCCAGCATCTCCCTCCTCGTCGGCGGCATCGGCATCATGAACATCATGCTGGTGTCGGTAACGGAGCGGACGCGCGAGATCGGCATTCGCAAGGCTGTCGGCGCCAAGCGCCGCGACATCCTCACCCAGTTCCTGATGGAGGCCCTAACGGTCACCATGGCTGGCGGAGGCATCGGGGTCATCGTTGGCGTGTCCCTGGCCAAGCTCGCCAGCGGTCAGACCATCGCCGACGAGGACATCCAGACGGTGATCTCACCCCTCGCCATCATTCTCGCCTTTAGCGTATCGGCAGCCATCGGCATCTTCTTCGGCATCTACCCCGCCTTCAGGGCCGCCCGTCTCAACCCCATCGAGGCCCTGCGTCACGAGTAGAGGCCTGCCCGCCTCTGGCTGGGATTCTTCGCTTCGCTCAGAATGACACTAGTCGTCGCTGTCACCCTGAGCGCAGCGAAGGGTCTCACTTCAATCGGCCCGGTGTCGCTACAAGTCGATAATAGTACACACTAGGGAAGCGCCTGGGCCATTCGCTCATCCAGCTTGCGCACCAGCTCCTCCACCTCCGGCCCGGGAGTGGCGCCGCCTATCGCTGCCACGACCAGAGTGCTGATGCCCTGGCCCTGGCGGATGCCCACCGCATGGGCTATGAAGTTGACGTTCACCTGGATGCCCTCCGGATGGGACACGCCTGTAAACCGGTACGCCACGGTGTCGTCGCCGATGCTGACGAAAGACATCGGCTCGCCCCGGAGATCGGTCACGTTCTTAAAGATGACTTGAGCCCGCGCGGGGTCTGCCATCACCTCCCTGACATAGTCCATGGCCGCTGCGGCCCCTTTGGAATCCTCGTAAATGCTTGTCAACACCGTGACCAGGGCATCGCCGCCGTTGGTAAAAGCTCCGATGGTATCGCTCGTCGTGTAGACGCCGACACGCCCCAGAAGGCGACCCTCGTCCTCATAGCGCTTGAGCGCCGCCGTCGGTCCATCGGGATCGCTCTCAGCCGCTTCCTCGTTCGTCTGGAACTTCTCTTCCGTCACTGCGAAATTGAGCGGCAGATCGTCCAGCGTGGGGGCGATCTCCATGAGCATGCCCTCCAGCGTCGCTCTATCCAGCTTTGGCTCTCCGCCTCCGCCGCAACCAGCACCAACGACGACTATGACCGCGCTCAAAGCAACCGCAGCTACGACGAACCAACCCCGCATGGCTACCTCCTACAGTCGAAAGCTATCCCCATGGCCAGACCGCCCACAATGACCTGCGCTCAATTGTAGCACGTAGAGGGCCAGTGGCGCGCGGCTCAGGATGCTCAAACGCAGAGCCTACGGCTACCGGA
>CAYGYF010000089.1:0-6486 GCA_964354065.1 uncultured Dehalococcoidia bacterium
TCCGAGGCGCTCTCCGCCTGGCCGCCGTCCTTCAGCAGGGCGACGACGGTGGTCTGGGCGGTGAGCGTCTCGTAGCCCAGGAAGGGCGTCTCCAGGGCAGCCAGGGCATCGTAGCCTGCGGCTGGCCCCTCGGCGCCGAACTTGGCGGCGGCGCGGGCCCGCTCGCGCTGGGCCTCCATCTCCCGCTGGAAGCCCTCCTCATCGATCGTGAACCCGTTCTCGCGGGCGATCTCGCGGGTGAGCTCCATGGGGAAGCCGTAGGTGTCGTGGAGGACAAAGACTTCGCTGGCGGACAGTTCAGGGACAGGCTGCCGTCCTTGCTCTATCGCCTCCGCGAGCGAGGGAACAGTCAACTGCTCCACAACGCTGTGTAGCGGCCCCTGCTCCCGCACAGCGTCCAGAAACCCGCGGAACTGTTCCATCCGATCGTCAGGCGCGGAGTGAGAATACAGTGAGCGCGCGCCATCTTTCAGTGCGACCATCGACATCAGGATTGGCTCGCCTTCAGTTAAAGTCCGGCCAAACGTGCTCTCCTCCTGCTCGATAACGGCGAGCAGGAAATCGCGCCTAGCGGCGATCTCTGGGTAGGCATCAGCCATCGTCTCCAAAACGCTTTCTACGACGCCCGGCAGAAAGAGCCGTCCCTCCTGCCATCGACGCAACTTGCTCTTTACGGCTGCCTTCCGATGCATGATGGCCGCTGCAGCCTCCTGGACTGTTCTTGCTGCTTCCAAGGCATCGGAAGGCAGCACCAGGCGAGACCGTAATAGATTGAGCACATGATAGATCGCCCGGCGCAGCACCCGCCGCACGGCGTAGCCCCGCTCCTCGTTGCTGGGCAACACGGGGGTCTTGTCGTCGCCGATTAGGAACGCCGCCGCCCGCACGTGCTCGGCCACGATGCGCATCGCTCGGTCGATGGCCTCGTCCTGGCCGTAGCGGCGGCCGCTCAGCTCCTCCACCCGCCGGATGATGGGGGCGAAGAGGTCGGTCTCGTACACCGAGCGCACGTCCTGGAGGACGACTGCCATGCGCTCCAGGCCGGCGCCGGTGTCGATGTTCTTGGCGGGCAGGAGGGTGCGCGAGCCGTCGGGGTGCAGGAAGTAGGTGGTGAACACCAGGTTCCATATCTCCAGGAAGCGCCCGCACTCCACCGCCGGGTGGCACTGGCCGCGCTCGCACTCAGGGCAGCCGGATGTGGGGCCGAAGTCGTAGTGGAGCTCGCTGCAGGGCCCGCAGGGGCCCACCGTGCCGCAGAACCAGTAGTTGTGCTCCTCGCCGTAGCGCACGATGCGCTCGGCGGGGACGCCAACCTTGCGCCACAGGTCGAAGGCCTCGTCGTCGTCCAGGTAGACGGCGGCCCAGAGGCGCTCCTTGGGCATGGCGAACCAGCTCTTGTCGGTCACCAGCTCCCAGGCCCAGGGGATGGCCTCCGCCTTGAAGTAGTCGCCGATGCTGAAGTTGCCCAGCATCTCGAAGAAGGTGAGGTGGGCGGCGTCGCCCACGGAATCTATATCGCTGGTGCGAAAGCACTTCTGGACCGACGTGAGGCGACGGGCGGGGGGCTTGGTCCGTCCCTCGAAGTAGGGCTTGAACTGCACCATGCCGGCGCTGGTGAACAGCAGAGTGGGGTCGCCCAGGGGCACGAGGGGTGCACTGGGCATGACCTTGTGTCCGCGCTCCTGGAAGAAGCGCAGGAACATATCGCGAATCTGCTGGCTGTCCATATCCGAACTGCCCCCGACCTGCCTGCCGGTAGGCAGGTCGCTATCGGGGGACGAGTGGATTATAGCATGCCTGCCCGCCGGCATCAGCCAGAGGCAGATCCGCCTCCGGCGGAGGCAGGGCCTTCAGCAGGCGCAGTAGCGTTCCGTGGGGTCGCGATCTTGACAGGGCCTCGGCTTATGGCTAGTATTGTATATGACTATGGCGCCGTTGCCAGTGGAAGAGGTGGCGGTGCGGCGGCGATAAAGGTCGCAACTCTTTGAGTACGGAAGAAGCCGATCCTCCGTTAGACGACGATCATAGACCTCGCAGCCCGATCCTCGTTCGGCCGAGAGCCTCTGGTGCTACAGCCACTGCCCATCCTCGCGCTTCATGTAGGGGCGCAGCATGCTGCGCCCCTCCGTCCCACCTTCTGGAGACCCGCATCTTTTCCCCCTCGTTGAGAGAGGTTTAGTCGATGAAGACTCGGCGTGCCCCGATGAGGGTCGGGGCGCCAAGCTGGCGTTCTCTGCGTTGAAGCAAGTGATGGCAAGGGCGAAGGCATCGACGCCGTCCCGCTCCAGCGAGGCGATTCGAGTAGGGCTTGAAGTTAGGAAGCTGGCCGCAGAGCTAGGCCTGGAGCTCACTCCCTCCGTGCGGGCCCGGCTGCGGCAGGCCATCGCCGGGAAGGGCTACGCAGCGGCCAGAGAGCGGGCAATGGAGGCGCTGTCCCGGCCGCGGACTGACGCCGTCGCCCGCCAGCGGGTCTGCCAGAAGCTGATCATGGCTGGCGTGAACATCATTGACCTGGTCACTACCTATATCGACGAAGGGGTGGTTATCGGCCCTGACACCGTGATCTATCCCAACACTACTATCGCTGAGCGGAGCCGCATCGGCGGCGGCGGCGAGATCGGCCCCAACACCATCATCACCGATTCCACCATCGGCGAGCGCTGCCGGGTGGTGGCCTCGGTGGTCGAGGGGGCGGTGCTGGAGGACGACGTGAGCGTGGGCCCGTTCAGCCATCTGCGAGCGGGCACCCGTCTGGCCAGCGGCGTCCATGTGGGAAGCTTCGCTGAGGTGAAGAAGTCCAGGTTGGGGCGGAACACCAAGATGGGTCACTTCGGCTACGTGGGCGACTCCCAGGTGGGGGACGAGGTGAACATCGGCGCCGGGACAGTGACCTGCAACTATGATGGGGTGGCCAAGCACCGGACGGTCATCGGCCGCGGCGCCTTCATCGGTAGCGACACCATGCTGGTGGCGCCGGTGAAGGTGGGTGACGGGGCCACGACGGGCGCCGGCGCGGTGGTGAACCGCGACGTGCCGGCGGACAGGCTGGCGGTGGGGGCGCCGGCTCGCCTGCGCCCGAAGGGGCGAGCGCGCCCGCGCAAGAGCGGGGGACGGAAGGAACGTGGACAGCAGTAGCTGGCCGGGGCTGGTGCTTCTGGTGGCGGCCGTGGCCTTCCTGGCGTTGGTGACAGCGGCGGAGGTGGCGGTGGCCTCCCCGACAAGTCGGGGCGCCCGCCTGCGCCTACTGGCCGAGAAGGGGCCGTCGCGGTCACAGGCCCTAGCCCACTATCTTCAGGACAGCCACAGCGTCTGTTCCTCGTTGACCCTCGCCCGCAACCTAGCTCTCGTCGGCAGCACGGCTATCGTCGTCTATCTGGTGCTGAAGGAGGCTGGCCTGAACTGGGCCGCTCTGGCCGCCACCTTCTTCGCTACCCTGGCTGGGCTGGCGGTGGTGCAAGCGGTGCCGCGCCTGGTGGTCTCCCGCAATCCTCAGCGGTGGGTGGGATGGCTGGCTCCGTTTGTAGTTTCGGTTGGGTTTGTCTTCCGCCTGCCGGCGGCGCTGCTGGACCTGCCGGGGCGGGCACTCTTGCGCTGGCGACGATTGGGTGGTGAGGCTGAAGATACGGCTGCCGAGGGTGAGGAGCTGCTGCGCCTGGTGGAGATGGAGGCGAGCGCCGGCCTGATCGACGAGAAGGAGCGGCAGATGATCCGGGGGATCATGGCCCTGGAAGAGACGATGGCGCGGGAGATCATGGTGCCCCGCACCGACATCGTGGCTGTGCCGAGCGATAGCAGCTTCGAGGAGGTGGCGCGCATCATCGTCGAGCGGGGCTACAGCCGCGTGCCTGTTTTCGAGGAGACCATCGACAACATCGTCGGTGTCGTCTATGCCCGCGAGGTGCTGGGCTTTCTGGCCAACGGTGCCAAGCCCGCCGACATCAAGGCCATCGCCCGCCCACCGTACTTCGTTCCCGAGAGCAAGAGGGTGGATGAGCTGCTGACCGAGATGCGGAAGAACAAGCTCTCCATAGCCATTGTGGTGGACGAGTACGGCGGCACGGCGGGCCTGGTGACCGTTGAGGACCTGATCGAGGAGATCGTGGGGGAGATCGCCGACGAGTTCGACACCGAAGAAGAGACCATCCATCGGGTCAGCGAGTGGGAGGCCATCCTGGACGCCCGGGTCAGCATCGATGCCCTCCAGGAGCTGTTCGGGGTGCAGGTGGAGGAGGGCGACTTCGACACCGTGGGCGGCTTCGTGTTGGAGCACCTGGGCAAGATGCCCTCGGTGGGCGAAGAGGTGCGGGTGGATGGCCTGATCGTGCGAGTCCTCTCCGTCAGCGGCCGCCGCATCAAGCGGGTGCGGGTGATCAAGCAGGAGCCGCCGTCTGCGGGCAACGGCGGCAACGGGCCGAAGTAGGCCTGCCCCTTCGGCGCGGCTCAGGACAGGGGTTGATCGTCTCGCGCCTGCCTCCGCCAAAAGCGGAGGCAGGTTTGTGTTGGCCTTGGGCCCGTGCTAAAATCAGTGCCGCCTATGGTCAGCCAAGCTAACGATAGCCAGTACTGGGTGGCGTTCAACCGCATCGCCGGCATCGGCCGCGTTCGATACTCTCTGCTGGAGAAGCACTTCGGCCGCCTGGAGAATGCCTGGACGGCCACTCCGGCCGAGCTGCGGGCGGCCGGCCTGGATGAGAAGACGGCGTCTGCCATCGCCGCTCAGCGCCCCCAGATCTCGCCTGAGGCGGAGATGGAGAGGCTAGCCCGCCACGGGGTGCGAGCCCTCACCTGGAACGACCCCGCGTATCCTTCGCACCTGAAGGAGATCTACGACCTTCCGCCGGTGCTCTACGTTCGGGGCGAGCTGACGGAGGCGGACGAGTGGGCAGTGGCGGTGGTAGGCACCCGCCGGCCCACGCCCTACGGGCGCCAGGTGGCAGAATACGTGGCCGCCAACCTGGCGGCCCAAAGGATAACCATTGTCAGCGGCCTGGCGCGGGGGATCGACGCCATCGGCCACCGGGCGGCTCTGGATAGCGACGGCCGGACGATCGCCGTCATGGCTTGTGGCCTGGACATGGTCTATCCGCCGGAGCACCTGAAGCTGGCCCAGGAGGTGTGCGAGCGGGGCGCTCTGGTGAGCGACTATCCCCTGGGCACCCAGCCGCGGGGCGAGCATTTCCCGCGCCGCAATCGGATCATGTCGGGCTTGAGCCTGGGCGTCCTGGTGGTGGAGGGCGACGTCAAGAGCGGCGCCCTGATCACCGCTAACCTGGCCCTGGAGCAGAACCGAGAGGTGTTCGCGGTGCCGGGCAGCATCTTCTCGCCCCAGAGTCGTGGCACGCATCGCCTGCTCCAGGAGGGGGCCAAGCTGGTGCAAACCGTCCAGGACATCCTGGAAGAGCTGAATCTGACGATGGTGCCCCAACAGATGGAGATGAAGGAGCTCATTGCCGCCGACGACACGGAGAAGCAATTGCTGCGCCATATCTCTACCGATCCCATCCACATCGACGAGGTGCGCCGTCGCAGCGGCCTGCCCATCGCCACCGTGAGCAGCGCTCTGGCCATGCTGGAGCTGAAGGGGCTGGTGCGCCAGATGGGTCGCATGAACTACGTGCGGGCCCGCGAGGCTGGCAGCGCCTACAGGGCATGATCCCCATGGCCAAACGAGGGGGCAAGAGCCTGGTGGTGGTCGAATCGCCTGCCAAGGCTCGGACGGTGGCCAACATCCTTGGGCATCAGTACGAGGTGAAGGCGTCCGTCGGCCACGTACGCGACCTGCCCAGGTCGGTGCTGGGTGTGGACGTCAAGCAGGGTTTCGAGCCGTATTACATCGTACCCAAGGAGAAGCGCTCGGTGGTGGGGGAGATACAGGCTGCGGCGCAGCGAGCGGAGGCCGTCTTCCTGGCCACCGACCCCGACCGCGAGGGCGAGGCCATCGCTTGGCACCTGGCGCAGGCGGCCGGCCTGGACGATCGCTCGCTGCGGCGGGTGGTGTTCCACGAGATCACGCCCCAGGCGGTGAGAGACGCCTTCCGCCGCCCCCGCCAGATCGACATGCGGCTGGTGGACGCTCAGCAGGCCCGCCGCATCCTCGACCGCCTGGTGGGCTACAAGCTGAGCCCTCTGCTGTGGAAGAAGGTGCGGGGCGGCCTGTCGGCGGGGCGAGTGCAATCGGTGGCCCTGCGCCTGGTGGTGGAGCGGGAGCGGGAGATCCAAGGCTTCGTCCCCAAGGAGTACTGGACCATCGAGGCGGAGCTATCGATGGGCGACGGCGCCAAGCCTCCTTCGGCAGGATCAGGGGAGCCGCGGAGCTTTCGGGCCAAGCTGGTAGGCCTGGCAGGGAAGCGCAAGAAGCTGGAAATAGGGAGTCAGCAGGAGGCCGACGGCCTGGTGCGCCTGCTGGAATCGGCCGCCTACCGGGTGGTCGATGTCCAGAAGAAGCGACAAGTGCGGCGACCGTCACCGCCGTTCATCACCAGCACC
>CAYGYF010000090.1:0-6357 GCA_964354065.1 uncultured Dehalococcoidia bacterium
GGCGTTGTTCTGGGCGCTGGTGAGCTCCTTGGCCTCTTGGATGCGGCGAGCTATCTGAGGCCGCCGAACGGTAATCAGGTGGTCCAGCTCTTCCTGAAGCTTGGCCATGCCTTCTTTGGTTAGAGGAACAGCCTTCTCCGCCATGCCGTTTCACCTCGGAACGCTGCGAAAAAAGAAACTGAGAGCATATGCACCCTCAGTCGCCTGTGGCAAGCGCCCTTATTATAAGGCGTGCCCGACATTTTGTAAAGATAAGGGCCCTGTGATAAAATGCGCCTGACGTTTCGCCATGTCTCAAAGTTGAGCCAGGAATGGAAGCTGAGCGGTCAGTGTGGGGTAGGGTGGTTTCGCTTCTAGCCCTGTCCCTGATAGTGGGTGGTGTGGCTGGTGGGGTGGCCGGGGCTCTGACTGCCCGCATCCTTTCCGACAGTGGGGAAGAGGCGGCCGCTCCCGTGGGGATAGCGACCCTCACCAGCAGGAGCGCAGTCAGCCTCAGCGAGGGGTCGGCCATCACCGAGGCGGTGGGGAAGGCGCTGCCCAGCGTGGTGGCCATCGTCAGTGAAGAGGCGATGCTGCCCGGGGAGGATCAGCAACCGGTCGCTTTGGGCTCAGGCGTCATCATTGATGAGCGGGGCTACATCGTCACCAACGAGCACGTGGTTCGTGACGCTACCTCGATCAGGGTCGCTCTCTACGGGGGTGAGGAGCGCCAGGCTACTGTCGTGGGCCACGACTCGCCGTTCACCGACCTGGCCGTCCTCAAGATCCCCTCGGGGGGGCTCTCGCCCCTGCCTGTGGGGGATTCCGACGCCCTGGTGCGTGGCCAGAGGGTTATCGCTGTGGGCAACCCCCTGCACGACTTTCGCAGCAGCGTCAGCGTGGGCGTGGTGAGCGGGGTGCAGCGCCGCTGGCAACAGGATGGTATCTTTATGGAGGATCTGATCCAGACCGATGCGGCCGTTAACCCCGGCAACAGCGGTGGCGCCCTGATAGATGTTCTGGGACAGTTGGTGGGCATGCCTACCTCGGTGGTGCGCTCGGACAATGGTAGGGACGTGGAAGGGATCGCCCTCGCTATCTCCAGCAAGACCATCCGGGAGGTGGCCGGAGAGATCATCGAGCAGGGGATGGTGAGGCGCGCCTATCTGGGTGTCTCCCACATAGACCTAACGCCTGAGGTCGCGGCGGCTCGGGGGCTGAGGGAGCAGCGCGGGGCCTGGATATCCAGCGTGGGGGAGGGCACCCCCGCTGCCCAGGCGGGGATTGAGGTGGGTGATATCATCCTCCGCATGGGGGATCAGGATGTCACAGCCAACGTTCCTTTCTTGAATGTGCTGATGGGTTTACAACCGGACGAAACTGTCCCTGTCGTCCTTAGTCGAGACGGGCAGGAGCTTACTGTAGATGTCACTCCCATCCAGCGGCCGCAGCGGCCCTAGGACCTGTTCACTGGCAGGCAGGGGGTTGCCCGGCTGTCGAGATAGGGGGAAGGAAGGCGGTAGTCAGCCATGAGTCGTCGTCCGCCGCCACGCAGGAGAAGGGAATTTGCCGGGGAAGAGGGCCCCTTCGATCATCTCCTCAAGGGCCGGGGGGAGCGCGATCCGGCTCCCCTCATCATCGGCGGTGCCATCATCCTTATCGCCATCCTTGTCCTTGTCCTGGTCCTTTTCTCTCCGCTGGGGGGTGGCGGTGGTGGCAAGGGGCCTGGCCAGGCGGCCGAGGTGGGATGTGGCATCACCGCTAAGCGCAGCGACAAGCTGCCGGAGCTGCCCAAAGGCCTGGTGGCCTTGAGCCCTCTGTACGAGATGGACGTTCCTGCCGAGGCTGAGAAGGAGGGTTGCCTGGTCACCAAGATCAGCCTCAACACCCCCACTCAGGACTCCGCCAACCTCGGTTTCTACACCTACGAGGGTGAGACATGGCAACGGCTCGCCTCGGCCACTCTCGCCGATAAGGGCGCCGCCGCCGAGGCCCAGATGGAGAAGATTCCCGCTAACCTGGCGGTGTTGCGGCTGGCGGCGGCCAAGTTCCTGGCGCTGGGCTCGCTGCCCAGCGGCACCAGCATCGACCCGGCGGCGGCGGGTTTGCTGACCATCGTCAGCCCGGCGGACTATATCCCCACGGCCGACGGATCCATCTCAGGCACGGCCACCAGCCTACCTACCGACCAGGACTTCGACGTCTTCCCCACCATTGCGGCGCGGGATGGCGATGCGGTTCAGGCGGTAAACACTATCCTGGCGAGCCCCGGGCTGAGGACCAGTCACATCGAGAGCGTCGTGTCGCTGGCTGAGACCGGCAACTTCCAGGGGGTCGATATCGACTACCGGCAGGTAAATGCGGCGGTGAGCAGCGAGTTCAGCGAGTTTGTGGCCACTCTGGCGCAAGAGCTGCACAAGGCGGGCCGCAAACTGATTATCACTCTGCCTCTGCCCAGTGTGCGGGACACCACCATCGATACCGGAGCCTATCGCTGGGAGGAGCTGGGCAAGGCGGCTGACTACGTTAAGCTCCTGCCCGAGGATGACCAATCGGTGTACCGCACTCGTATGCCCCAGGTGCTTCGGTTCGCCCAAAGCATCATCCAGCCGGGGAAGATCTTCCTGGTGATCAGCCCCTTCAGCCACGAGAAGAGCAAAGAAGGGGTGCGGGCCCTCGCTTTCCTGGAGGCGATGGGCATCGCCAACGTGATGACGGTGCGCGATCCTCAAGACCCGGCGGACATCGTCGGCGGCGGCCGGGTGCTTATTACCGGCGACAACATCTATCGCCAGACTGGGGCATCGGGCATCAAGTGGGCCGATGAAACGGCCACCGTCACTTTCTCCTATCGCTCGGACGACGAGACGCGCACCGTCTGGGTGGAGAACGTTTTCAGCGTGGGCTTCAAGATGGAGCTGGTCCAGGCCTTCCGCTTGGGTGGGGTGGCGATCGAGGACGTCTCGGAGGGCTCCGGCGGGGCGAATATCTGGCCAGCGGTGGACTCCTTCGTGAAGGGAGGCCTGGCGCGTTTGGAGAAGCCACACCCCGACAATCTGCGGCCGGAGTGGGACACAGGAGGCGCCGGCACCCTTGAGGCGGGCGTCAGCGGCGCCGCTACCTGGACTGCCCCCGACGAAGGGGGAACCTACGAGATATCCCTTGTCGTCAGCGACGGGTTTAGCCGGGTAGGCCGGCGCCTGACCCTGAACGTGGAGGGGAAGGCCACGCCGACGCCAACGCCTTCGCCGGAGGCCACACCCACCCCGGAGGCGACGCTCACGCCCGAGGCTACGGCTACGGCGACGCCAACAGGTACGCCCGCAGCGACCGAGACTGCCACCGCCACAGGGACACCCCAGGCGACCGCGACGCCAGTGGCCACCGCGACGCCCACGGCGACGCCCACGGCGACGCCCGCGGGCGGCACACCAACCGCTACGGCCACACCCTGATGGCGCCAGGAGCAGCGGCTGGCACCATGCGAGTGATCGCCGGCGAGGCGAAGGGGTTGCGGCTCAAGAGGCCGGCTGGGCGTCATCTGCGGCCCACCTCGGACTTGGTGCGGGGGGCCATGTTTGATGTGTTGGCCTCGCTGGGGGCGGACCTCTCCTGCGTGCTCGATCTCTATGCTGGCAGCGGCGCCCTGGGCGTAGAGGCGCTCAGTCGCGGCGGCCAGTGGTGCGACTTCATCGAGCAAGATCGGGCTGCCTGTGCCACCATACGGGGGAACCTGGCTCTCGCTGGCTTTCAGGGGCGGGCACGGGTGCACTGCCTGGCGGTAGCGAGGGCCCTGGACCGTCTGGAGGGGCCTTACAGCCTGGTGCTCATGGACCCGCCCTACGCGGACGAGAGCGCCGCGACTGTACTAGACCGACTGGTGGCTTCATCCCTGGTTGGGCCGGGTAGCACGCTGGTCCTGGAGCACTCCTGGCGCCGGCTGCCCGCCGACCGGTGGGGGCCCTTCGCCCTGGTCAGCCGCAAGCGCCACGGAGATACGGGCATATCCATCTATCGATAGGAGGAGTACTTTGGCCGTCGCTGTTTACCCCGGTCGCTTCGACCCCGTCACCTACGGCCATCTGGACATCGCCACTCGCTCTGCCGCCCTGTTCGAGCGGGTAGTGGTGGCCGTGTACGACCTGCCGGACTCCCTTTTCCCCATCGAAGAGCGGGTGGCGATGTTCCAGGAAGCGGTGAGGAATCTCCCCAACGTGACTGTGAAGTCATTCGGTGGCCTGGTGGTGGACTTCGCCCGTCAGGAGAAGGCCAACGTGCTGGTGCGGGGCATCCGCGCGGTCACCGACTTCGAGACAGAGTTCGACATGGCCCTGATGAACAAGAAGGTGGCGCCGGGCGTGGAGTCGGTCTATCTGATGGCCAGCCTGGAGCACTTGTTCGTCAGCGGCCGGAGGATACGCGAGGTGGCCAGTCTGGGCTACGATGTGGGTGAGCTGGTGCCGCCCCACGTGGCCGAGGCTCTCCGCCGCAGGTTCCACCGCTAGGGGGTCTCTTGGCAAAAGAATCCATCGACATCCTCTACCTCATCGACCGGCTGGAGGAGCTGGTGGCCGAGGGCGTGCGTGTCCCTATGGGCAGTGGCGTGGTGGTGCATCGACAGCGGGTGCTGGACCTGATCGACCGCATGCGGGTGGCGATGCCCGCCGACATCCGCGAGGCGCGAGAGGTGCTGCTAAAGCAGGAGGAGGCTCTGGCCCAGGCCCAGGAGGAGGCCGCCCGCATCATCGCTCGCGCCCAGGAAGAGGTAGAGGAGCGACTGAAGAAGGAAGCGGTGGTGAAGGCGGCGGAGGAGCGGGCCCTGCAACTGGTACAGGAGGCGGAGGGGCGGGCCCAGACGCTGGTGCGCGACGCCGAGGCCCAAGCCCGCGAGCGCCTGGACGAGGCCCAGAGGGGAGCCCAGCAGCAGATTGAGGAGGCCGACCTGTACGCCCTGCAAACCCTGCGGCGGCTGGAGACTCAGATCAATAACCTCCTGAACACCGTCCGCAAGGGGGTCGAATCCATGGAGGGGAGGCAGCGGTGAACGAGACGGCCGCCGAGACCGAAGGAGCCTGCCCTGAGCGGAGCGAAGGGGCGCGAGTCCCCAGGCTGGGCGCGGCCGTTCTGGGGGGCCTGGGCACGATCGGCGTGGGGACGGTCGGGGTTGTCCTGCTGGTGTGGGGCCAGGCCATACTGGTGGCGGCAATCGTGTTCAGCGTGCAGACCCTGGGTCTGTGGCTGGGCTATGCGGTGTTCACCGCGGGGTGGGCGGTTCTGGGCCTGGCCAGCCTGGCTATCTACGATCGGGTGTTGCCGGTCGTTTATCCTGTGCTGATGAGGTGGTGGCGGCAGGTCTGGCCGCCTCGGCAGGCCTCGAGGAGCGGGGCCCGCAAGGTGAGCCGGATGCGGCCCGAAGTCCTGATAAGGCTTGCCACGCGGGCGGCCGCAGTGTCTCACCCGCTGGGCGTGCTGGTGGCGGCGGCCTTGGTCGGCGGGCCGGGCACGCCGGTCTGGCGACTGCTGGGTTACCGCGGGGCCCGTGGCTACGTCTGTGTGGTCGTGTCCGCGGTCTTCTACGCGGCCATCTGGGTGCCCTTCTATGGGGCGGGCGGCGTCGCTCTGTGGCGGTTCGCCGGCGACAAGCTGTTCTAGAAGCCTGGATAGCCCCTAGCGCACCACCACGTTCACCAGCTTGCCCGGCACGTAGATGATGCGCGCCAGGGGCTTGTTGTCGATGTGGGCCTGCACCCGCTGGCTGGCCAGCGCTAGCTCTTTGGCCCGCTCCTCGCCGATGTCCGCCGGCACCTGAAGGCGGTCGCGCACCTTGCCGTTCACCTGCACCACCAGGGTTATCTCCTCCTCCCTGGCCAGCTCCTCGTCCCACTGGGGCCAGGGCTGCTGGTGGATGCTGTAGGGCTTGCCCAGGCGGCTCCACAGCTCCTCGGCGAAATGGGGCGCCGAGGGTGCCATCAGGACAAGGAGCGTCTCCATCGCCTCCTGCCAGGCGGCCGCATCGACCGGGCCGGTCTCCTTCGCTTTGGTCAGGAAGTTGGCGTACTCCATGAGGGCGGCCAGCATGGTGTTGAAGCGGAAGTGCTCCATGTCCTCGGTGACGCGGCGGATGGTCTTATGGGTCAGGTGGCGGATCTGGCGGGCCGACTCCGCATCGGCGGCGCCGGTGCGCGGTGAAGTCAGCACCAGGTTCCAGACGCGGTTCAGCCAGCGGTGGATGCCGAAGATGCCCGAATCGTCCCACTCGCCGCCCTGCTCCCAGGGGCCCATGAACATCAGGTAGCAGCGCACCGTATCGGCTCCCAGGCGGGTCACGTATTCGTCGGGGGTGATGACGTTGCCGCGCGACTTGCTCATCTTGGCCTT
>CAYGYF010000091.1:0-6333 GCA_964354065.1 uncultured Dehalococcoidia bacterium
CAAGGGCGAGAAGATGAGCAAGTCCAAGGGGAACGTGGTGGAGCCCTGGGCGGTGATCAATGCCCACGGGGCGGACGCCCTGCGCTGGTACCTGTTCACGGCCTCGCCGGCGGGGACGGCTCGGCGCTTCTCCGCCGATCTGGTGGGCGAGGCCCTGCGCAAGTTCCTGTTGACGCTGTGGAACACCTACTCCTTCTTCGTGACCTACGCCCTCATCGACCGTTTTGATCCGAGGACGCAGGAGAACGTAGGGGTCGTTCGCGAACGACCCCTACTGGACCGCTGGGTGCTGTCGGAGCTGAGCGTGCTGGTGGACAAGGTGACCCGCTACATGGACGGCTACAACCCTACCGACGGCGGGCGGGCCATCCAGGCCTTCGTGGACGATCTGTCGAACTGGTACGTGCGGCGGAGCCGCCGCCGGTTCTGGAAGAGCGAGAACGACGCCGACAAGCTGGCCGCCCATCAGACGCTGTACACCTGCCTGGTGACGGTGGCCAAGCTGCTGGCCCCCTTCGCGCCCTTCCTGGCCGAGGAGATGTACCAGAACCTGGTGGGCCGCTGGTTCCCGGATGCGCCGGAGAGCGTGCACCTGGCCGAGTGGCCCCAGGCTGATGCGTCGCTGGTGGACGAGCAGCTCATGGCCGACACGCGGCTGGTGATGCGGGTGGCCAGCCTGGGGCGGAACGCCCGCAGCAAGGCGGGGGTGAAGGTGCGCCAGCCTCTCCAGCGGGTGCTGGTGAAGCCTCGCTATGCGGCGGAGAGAGAGGGGCTGCGGCGGCTGTCGCCTCAGATCCTGGAGGAGCTGAACGTCAAGGAGCTGGCGGTGGTGGAGGACGAAAGGGGGCTCCAGGGCGACGACGTCGCGGTGGTCGAGGAGGGGAGCTATGGTGTGGGCCTGGTCACCACCATCACGCCGGAGCTGGCCGACGAGGGGCTGGCCCGGGAGGTGGTGCACCGCCTCCAGACGATGCGCAAGAACGCCGGCTTCGATATCGCCGACTATATTGCCACCTACTATCAGGGGGGCGAGGACGTCTGCCGGATCATGGAGGAGTTCGGTGCATACGTCTGCCAGGAGACGCTATCGCGGGAGCTGGTCGCGGGCCCGCCCCCGGAGGGGGCCTACGTGGAGGAGCACGAGGTGGGGGGGCAGGCGGTGAGGCTGGCGGTAAGGCGGTTGGTGTAGGGAGCGAGGCCGAGGCGATCTCTTACATGTCCTGAAACACCACAGGGGGTTGACTGGGCTTATTAGTCGGTTTATAGTCACCCATGTGCCCTGAATCGCTGATGACCCCTCTGGGCGAGAGCCTGCAGCGAGCGCGGCTGGCCCGGGGGGTGACGCTAGAAGAGGCCGAGCGGGATACGCGCATCTCGCATCGCTATCTGGAGGCCCTGGAGAACGAGAACTTCGGCCTTCTGCCGGCGCCGGTCTACGCGCGCGGGTTCCTGCGTACCTACGCCCGCTATCTTGGCCTGGAGCCTGTCGATCTTCTCCCCCTGTTCCCCGTGGGCTATGTGGAGGAGCCGCCTCTTCCGCCCTGGCCGAAGGTGAAGCAGCCTCGAACCTGGCCCAGCAGTGGCCTCCTGGCGGGCGCTGTGGTGGGGGTGCTCATCCTCATTGTGGTGATGCTCTACGCCCTGGGTGGGCAAGGCGAAGGCGGTAACCAGCCCTTCTTCGGTGCTCAGACTTTCACACCGGAGACGCGTGCTACCGCCCCGGCGGCCACGCTGACGCCGGCCGTGGCGGCCGTGGCGGAGACGCCGACGCCTGCTGAGACGGCGACGCCTGCTGAGACGGCGGCGCCCGTCGTAGAGGTTGCCCCTGGCAAGATGCCAAACCTGAAGGGCCAGGACCAAAGTCAGGCCATCGCTACCCTCCAGGGCTTGGGCCTGGGCTACATGGTGGTGCAAGTGAAGAGCGACGACGTGCCCGCGGGCCAGGTGATCCGGCAGAGCCCCTCTGCTGGCAGCAGCATCGACCCCGAGCGGGTGGTGACCCTGGAGGTAAGCCGGGGCCCCTAGCTAGCCCATGGCCCCCGCAGGCGGCAGCGATGGGCGCGGCGGCCCTGACAAGTCGGGGGCGTCCGTCCGCTTCGGCCTGAGGCTGACCCGCCTCCTGCGGGGGCTCGGCCAGGCCATCAAAGCGATGTCGCTGGCGCTGGCCGCCCTGGTCGGCCTGGTGGCCGGGGTGGGGTACCTGTGGGTGAGGCCGCGTCGGCTGTTTCTGGAAGAGCCCATCCCGCCTGACATCTCCGCCGAAGACGTCTACTTTCCCAGCCGCGACGGCACCCGCCTGCATGGCCTGCACCTGGTCGGGCAGCCTGACTTCCCCGTGCTGCTGGTCTGCCACGGCTACTTCAAGAGCTTGGCCGAGCCGTTTCAGCTAGCCTGCGACCTCAATCGGCTGGGCTACCATCTGTTCCTGGTCGATTTTCGGGCCTGTGGCCTGAGCGGCGGCTGCTACACCACCGTGGGCTATCGGGAGGTGTCCGATGTGCTGGGGGCGGTGGACTACCTGCGGGCCGCCGCCGGCGGCGATGGCCCCATCGGCGTGGTGGGCATCTCGATGGGGGCGGTGGCAGCGATCATGGCGGCAGCCGACTGCCCGGATATCGGGGCGATGGTGGTCGATTCGGCTTACGCCGACCTGGAGAGCGCCATCGAGTACAAGATGGCCGATATTGTCCGCTTGCCCTTCCTGGTGGCGTTGGGATGGGTCAGCATCAGGGTGGGGGAATGGCTGTCGGGGGGCGACGTGGCAGCGGTGCGGGCGATAGACTACGTGGGCCGGTTCGCGCCGCGGCCGCTGCTGTTCATCTACGGCGAGTTGGACGACTACCTGCCGGCCGACCACCCCCAGCGCCTGTTCCAGGCGGCCAAGGGGCCGAAGGAGCTATGGCTGGCGCCGGGCAGCGGCCATGCCATGGCCCGCCTGGACCACCGCCGGGAGTACGTGGAGCGGGTGCATTCGTTTTTCAGCCGCTACCTGGTTCGGCAGGGCTTTTCCCCGCCAGAGGCGGGGAAAAGCCCTGCAGCTACGGGGTGGAAGGCTGAAGCCTTCCGCTACAAGGGGTAGGGCTGGGGCCCTGCCCTACGGGTGGACTGGGCAGGGCTAATGGTCATTGGGGAAATAAGGGCTCAAGCCTGGCATGGCCCGATGTAGCGGAAGCCTTTTAGGCTTCCACCCCATGTCATGGAGGCCTGAAGGCCATCAAGAATTTAATTGCTCTCTGCGGGTTAAAACCCGCAGCTTCGAGCCAAGCTGCGGATTTCAATCCGCAGGGAAATCTATTTTGTTTAAGGCCTGAAGGCATGTCATGGAGGCCTGAAGGCATGTCATGGAGGCCTGAAGGCCTCCGCTACATCTCTTAGCCTCAGGCGGCGAAGGGGTCGCCGAAGGCGTGGATGACCTCGATCTCGTAGTCAACGAGCTCGGCGTCGAGCCGTTCGCGCTGGATGAAGGCGACTACCTTGGAGAGCACCTGGTGGGCGTGCTCCTCGCTGGTGGTGACGCAGCCGATGCCCAGGGAGGTCATTTGCCAGCGGTCGTGCTGGTCGATCTCGGCAACGGAGACGTTGAAGCGGTTGTGGATACGGGCGGTGAGGGACTTTAGGACGCGGCGTTTGTCCTTGAGGGAGTGATTTTCGGGCAGGCGCAGGCGGACGCGGCACAGGCCTACAGTCATGCTAGCCCTCTTCAGCTTCCGGCTCTGCCAGAGGCGGATCAGCCTCAGGCTGATGTTCGGTAGGCAGGGGCGGCAGGTCCTCGGGCTTCTCCAGGCCGAAGTATTCCAGAAAGCGGAAGGTGGTGCCGAAGAGGTAGGGGCGGCCCTGGGCGTGGGCTCGGCCTACCTCGGCGATGAGGCCGCGCGCCTTGAGGGAGGCGATGGGCCGCTCGCAGTTGACGCCGCGGATGGCCTCGATGGCGGCGCGGGTTATCGGCTGCTTGTAGGCGATGATGGCCAGGGTCTCCAGGGCGGCATGGGAGAGGCGGTGGTCCTCATCGAGGCCGAGGAAGCGCTCCACGTAGGGGGCTACCTCGGGGGCGGTTACCATCTGGACAACCGAGCCGGTGCGCTGGAGGCGGACGCCCCGCTGGCGGCACTCGTCGCTGAGGGCGTCGAGGGCCTCGGCCACCATCTGAGGGCTGACGCCCAGGGAGCGGGCCAGGACGCCGATCTCCAGGGGCTCGTCGGCCACGAAGAGGAGGCTCTCGATGACGGCTTTCAGCTCTGAGGGCGACGGCAGGTCGTTCATGGCTGGCGGGCAGGTCCACCCGGCGGCGGGCAGGCACTAGGCTTCTTCGGCCCGAGGCTGACCCGCCTCCGGCGGGGGTTCGGGCAGTGGGGGCGGTCCTTCGACATGCGCCGGAGACGCATCCGCCTCTGGCGGAGGCTCAGGGCTGGCCCCTTCGGCTTCGCTCAGGGCAGGTGGAGGCATCTCCTCGGCGGCGGCGAGCCTTATCTGGACGGTGGGCAGGCCGACCAGGGCGACGCCGATCCTCTGCTCGATGGTGTCCTGAGTAACGCGGCAGGCGTCTTCGGTGGCCAGGGTGACGTTGCTATCGGGGGAGAGGGTTAGCTCCAGGGCGACCGCCAGCCCCCTATCGCGGGCGGTCACCGAGGCCTTGGCCTGGCGAACCTGGGGCAGGGCGCTCACCTCCTGCTCGATGCGCTGGTTGATGGCCTCGACGGGGAGGATGGCGGTGGCGCCGGTCACCGCGGCCAGGCGGATGTCGGTGGCTGGCCCTTCGGGGGCCAGCTCGGCGACGATGAGGATGAGGCACAGGACGATGAGGGCGGCGGCGCTCAGGGTGAGGATGAGCTTGGAGGGGTTGTCGGTGTGGTCGTTCAGGTAGGCGACCAGGTCGCCGAGGCGGTCGATGGTTTGGATGTCGGCGCGCCAGGCCAGCAGGATGACCAGGGCCATGAGGACGATCCAGATGGCCGCCAGACCGACGATGATGACCCGGTTGAAGACATCCACCCTGCTTCTCCTCTCAGTCGGCCAGGTCCGCCCAGAGGCCGTCGCCGAACGCATCGCCCAGGCGAGCGGGGAGGAGTCGATTGGTCAGGTCGGGTTGCGGGCCTGGAGCGAGAGGCGATCCATGTTCGGCGCAAGTGTAGACGCGCAGGTAGTTGTCGGTCAAGCCCCGCCACAGGGGTTGTCCTTTGACAAGCTCAGGGCCGGCTCTCGCCTCCTCCCAGAGGACGGCCAGCGTTCGGCCTCGAAAGCGGGCGCGGAAGGCGGTGGCGGAGGTGTGGGCCAGGGCCAGCATTCGCTCCAGGCGTTGGCGCTTGATGGCCGCGGGCACCTGCTCCTTCAGGAGAGAGGCCACCGTGCCGGGGCGTCGAGAGTAGGGGAAGACGTGGACGGCAGCGAAGCCGAGCTCCTGGCAGAGGTGGTAGGTGCGGTGGAAGTCGTCCTCGCTCTCGCCGGGGAAGCCGGCGATGACGTCGGTGGTGACGGCGACGTCGGGGACTCGCTGGCGGACGAGGGCCAGGGCGCGACGGTACTGGTTGACGCTGTAGCGACGGCGCATGGCGGCCAGGATGCGGTCGCTGCCGCTCTGGAGGGGCAAGTGGAAGTGGCGGCAGAGGCGGCGGTCCTGCCAGAGGCGCAGGAGGTCCTCGTCGATGTCCTGGGCCTGGAGGGAGGAGAGGCGGAGGCGGGGCCCCGACAAGTCGGGGTGGGCCAGGAGGGCGGCCAGGAGATAGCGGAGGCCATCGGTCAGGCCCAGGTCGCGACCGTAGTTGCCGAGCTGGGTGCCGGTGAGGATGACTTCGTTGGCACCCTCTTGCTCTCGGGCCCGCACCTCGGCGACGACATCGGCTAGGGGCACGCTGCGCTCGCGGCCGCGGGTGCGAGGGACGATGCAGAAGGCGCAGACCTCGTTGCAGCCTTCCTGAATCTTGACGAAGGGGCGGGTGCGGGCAGACGCCCGCCCGTCGGGGCGCAGACCGTCGTCGGCTGGCAGGGGCGCGCAGGAGCCGCTCCCGTCGCCCAGGCGACGGAGTATGGCCGCCGCCAGCGAGGCCTTATCCCTGTTGGCGACCACCAGATCGGCGCCGAGCCGCTGGGTCAGGTTGGGGTCGGCGCTTTCAGCGTAGCAGCCGGCCAGGACGACGGTGGCTTGGGGCGACAGGCGGCGGGCCAGGCGCACCAGGTGGCGGGATTTGCGGTCGGCGACGTGGGTGACTGAGCAGGTGTTGACGACGTAGGCGTCGGCAGGGGAGGCGCGGTCGACGATGCGGCAGCCGTGGGCCAGGAGCTCCCGGGCCAGGGCCTGGGAGTCGGCCTGGTTGAGCTTGCAGCCCAGGGTGAGGATGG
>CAYGYF010000092.1:0-6174 GCA_964354065.1 uncultured Dehalococcoidia bacterium
CGCCCTTGGTGCGGATCATGGCCGCGCCCTCGCCGATGCGCCGCAGCGCCTCGCCGAGGTCGCGGCAGCCGCAGACGAAGGGCACCTTGAAGGGCCACTTGTCGATGTGGTGGGCCTCGTCGGCGGGGGTGAGCACCTCCGATTCGTCCACGAAGTCCACCCCCAGAGCCTCCAGCACCTGGGCCTCGGCGAAGTGGCCGATGCGGCACTTGGCCATCACCGGGATGGTGACCGCCTCCATGATCGCCGCGATCACGCTTGGGTCGGCCATGCGAGCGACGCCGCCGGCGGCGCGGATGTCGGCGGGCACGCGCTCGAGGGCCATGACGGCGCAGGCGCCGGCCTCCTCGGCGATCTTGGCGTGCTCAGGGGTGACGACATCCATGATGACGCCGCCCTTGAGCATCTGGGCCAGCCCCTTCTTGACGATGTAAGAGCCCTTTTCGACAGCCATGGCAGCAAACCTCGTATGCCCATTCTACTATTGGGGACGAACGGCGCGCAAGGCGAGGAAGGGGGAAGAGGGAAGGGGGAAGAGGGAAGGGGGAAGGGGCCGCAATCGGACAACGGATAGGAGACGGATATCCGCCAGAGGCGGGCAGGCGTTGACAAGTGGTGTTGACATCTTTTGGTGGCAGAGGAGGTTGCCCTACTCCGGGTAGGGCCGAAGGTCCTCCATGACCTGAACGAGGAGATCAGGGTTGTTGATGAAGGGGTTGTAGTCTGGGCCGCCCGGGGAAACGGCTCCGCCTGAATTGGTGTGCGCCACGAGCACAACATCGTCGAGGTCAACGATCAGCCAAAGCGCGTTCAGCGGCCTCGCCCCGGCAGCTTGCAGGAACAGGTCGCCGTCCCGGCCCGCCACCGACACGGTTCTTTGGCTGGTGCCCGGCGTCCGCGCGTTAATCGCCCTCTCTTTCACCTGGTCCCAGTCCGACTTAGAGAGCAGCTGCAAGTATAGGATACCCGCCGGTTCGGGCTGGGAGGAGTAACCTACCTCCAGGCCCTGCAAGGGTACGCCAGCGAAGCCCTCGGGAAATTCGGCGTCGCTGATCCTGAACAGAACGCCGCCGGCCTCAAAGCTGGGCCCGAGCCAGTAGACGGTCAAACCAGCCTGCTCCGCCGCCTCAGCCTGGGTGAACGCTGGATCGAGGTCGGAGCCGGTTTGCTGGTCCTCCGACTCGTCGTTGAGGGCGCGGGCGATCCACAGGCCGCCAGCCACAATAGCGATCAACGCGCAGACAGGTGCTGCCACCCTGAGAAAATCAAAGGCTTGGGTTCTGCGTATTGACATCTGTTGCTGACCGATGAGGTTGCCCTACTGCGGGTAGGGCCGCAGGTCCTCCATGACCTGAATGAGGAGGTCAGGGTTGTTGATGAAGGGGTTGTAGTCAGGGCCACCCGGGGAAACGGCTCCGCCTGCGCCGGCCGTTGCCAGAACGACGACATCGCCGAGGTCTAGGACCAGCCAGAGTGTGTTCACCGGCCGCGTACCAAGAGGCACGGAGATCAGTTGTCCCTCCTGCTGGCGCACCATGACGGTCTCACGAGTGACGCCCGGCAGCCCGGGGTTGAGCACGTGCTCCTTGGTGAGATTCCAGACGTCTCTGCTCAGGACATCGAGGTCAAAGTCTATGCTGCTGCGATCCAGAGACGCCACGTACGTCATTTCTATTCCAGCCCCTTCTACCTCCGGGCCGAACTCAAAGCCGTACGGCCCGCGGAAGACAACGTCCTCGACCGTGAACTCAGTTCCTAGCCAGTACACCTGCAGACCCATCGCCTGAACCGCCGCCACATCGCGCAGGAAGTACTTGTCGAGATCGCCCTCCGACTCGTCATTGAGGGCGCGGGCGACCCACAGGCCGCCAGCCACAATAGCGATCAGCGCGCAGGCAGGTGCTGCCGCCCTGAGAAAATCAAAAACTTCAGTTCTGCGTATTGACATTTCCTCTCGTCGTGCTATTATAGCGCCGTCCTTACATGCCCGCAAGGGTAGCCATCGTTTCCGACGAAGGAGGCTGCCATGAAGGCGATCAACCTCTGGATACGGATCACACCCTTTCTCCTCGCTCTCGTCTTGGGTCTTCTCAACCGGACTGTCGACCCCGTTTCGTCTCAGCCCCAGGGGCAAGGCGGCTTGCAGTGGTACGCTATGCCTGACTCCGCTCTCGGGGGTGCCCCCCTTAGCCCGACGGGCGCAGGCCACATCGACAGCCAGGGGATTTTTAAGTGCCCGGCTGTCGGGCCCTGCATCTACCCCGTTTCGGACAAGATACTCTTCACTCAGGACCGCTTTGGCGGCCTGGGGATCATCGTGAGCGGGGCTGCCGTGCACGACGGCTGGACCTGGTCGTACTACTTCCCCGGAAATCCACCCCAGCAAGGCGTCCCCGATTTGACGTGCTGGATGGAGATCTACCCGCCCGGCGAGCCTCCAAACACGACGGGGTTTGTCGCCCTCGTCTCGAACTGTAACCCCACCGGAGTACTGGAAGTCGTAAAGACGTTCCCCAGCGGGTGTCCTTGCAGCTTCAGTGGCGTCGCAGTCGCGCTGATTGCCGGCTGGCCAGCAGAATATGAGCTCGGCACCTGGACTGCGATTGTCGACTACACCGACCATAGCGGCGAGCCCATCCCCGCCGTCGCTCAGGACAACATGTACCTGATGCACACGCCGGCCGTCGTCCTTATCCACGGCTACATGGGGGACTGTGACGGCCTGGCCACGCTTGAGCAGAACATCGAGCAAGAGCTGGCGGTGAGCGATGACCGCGTCACCTGCTACGAGTACGACTCTCGAAAGGGGGTGGCCACGCCGGCCGGAGAGCTCGAGCGGTTCGTAGCGGGTTTCCGCCAGGACCTGGGCATGGGGCTCGGTGAGGAGGTGGACCTGGTAGGGCACAGCATGGGCGGCCTGGTGGCGCGATACTACGCTCAGCGCCCGTTGTGCCTCCAGATCGGCAGCGTCAGCATGCTCGGCACGCCCAACGAGGGCGTGCAAGCGATCAACTGGGAAGAGTTCACCTGCCCCGCCGTCGGCCTCGCCTCGGCGGTCGCCGGAGGGGGTCCCTTGGGGTTCCTAGGGGGAGTCGGGCTAGGGATTCTCACGACAGCGACGTGTGACGTAGTAGACATAGCCGATTGGGAGGACGACCTCTTCGGATACGACCCCGATTCCCAGGGGATAGACGACATGAAGCCGGATTCGACCGTCTTGAAGCTCCTGAACATTGGCTTCGTTCCGCCGGAGCCGCCCGAGCTGCCGGACTACCGCGCCCATGCGGGTCTGCACTCTACGGTGGGGGGCGGGGTCATCTCAGGCTACCCAAACGACTGCGTCGTCAGCCTGGACAGCGTTGATGGACCTGAGATCGGGGACCAGGCGGTCTTTGGCGACCCAAGGCTGTTCAGGTATCCGCCCCTCACCCACGGCGCCTCTGCCCCGGGCTGTGACCCACCTACGCTCACGGATGACATGAGTGTGGTGGAGGACCTCGCGGTGACCATAAAAGGGAACCCGACGGGCGGCGCGCTGGCGCCCGAGCCGCCTGCCGAGCAAGAGGACGACGGACCGGAGCTCGACCAGGCGCTGCTGAAGGTAATGATCGACTACGTGCATCCTTCGCAGGTCAACACGCACCATCTGACCGTGCCAGGCGGTTTGGCCAATACCGCCTTCGTTGTGCACTGGCCGGACGCCGGCGACCCACCGCCGAATCTGGGCATCACGCTACGGCGGCCCAACGGACAGCTTGTCGCCCCCAGCGACCCCGACGTGGTGGCAGACCTCAGCAGCGCGGGAACCGGCTTCCTCGACACCCTGCTGGGGGGCTTCGTCATGAGCGCCCCCCAGGCCGGCGACTGGGAGGTGGCGGTTGAGGGCGTGTCCGTCCCGGAGGAGGGCCTGGCCTACCTCATTGCCGTGACGCCGGACAGCCAGGTCGTGCTCACCACGGCCACCGCGGAACCTGATCTGGCCGAGGGCCAGCCGCAGGTCATCACCGCGACCCTCTTCGACGGCGGCACACCGATAGCGCCCACCTCGATTTCCGCCCAAGTGGGTACCCCGGCAGTAACCGCTGAGGACGTGGTGCTCCTTGACGACGGCGTCGGTGAGGATGAGACGGCGGGAGACCTGACCTACTCCGGCACCTTCACGGCGACGGCCGACTGCGGGCGCTATGGCATCCTCGCCATCGCCACGGGTGACAGCTCGGAAGGAACGGTGACCCGCGAGCAGATCGATGTCTTTCAGGTGCAGGCGCCCGGCGACGCCGTGAGACAACCCTGCAACCCGGATGACGATGAGGATCTCTTCACCGACGACGACGAACTGAACTACCTGGGCACCGACCCCCTGGACAACTGCCCCGACAACACGAGCGACGCCGCCTGGCCGCTCGATCAGAACAACGACCGCGTTATCACCATTACCGATGTGACCCGATACACAGGAAAGCTGTTCACCTCGGTGACCTGTCCAAGCGCCGATCCGGATTGCCGCCTGGACCTGGACACGAATGGCATGATCCTGATTCTCGACGTGTTCCAGTACACAGGGAGGCTGTTCGCGACCTGCACCTAGCGGCTTCCGCTGCCCTCCCTGCCCCCAAAGCAGCAAACCAGGCGGCTGGCGTCTTCCGGCCCTGGTGTTGGCAAGCCGCTCACAAGTTGTGTTGCGGCTCGCTTTTCCTTTCCCCTATAATTGTGTCGCCCTGGGGTCAGAACAAAGAACAGAGAACAAAGAACAAAGAACAAAGAACGAGGAACCTAGGGCGGGAACCGGCGACCCAGCAAAGCAGTGAACCAGGGGGCAGGGGAGAGGATTGCAGCAGGCTGCCACACGGGTGAAGGAGATACTGGTGCCGGTCGATGGCTCGGAGGCCAGCATGGAGGCGGTCTCCCTGGCCTGCGCCACGGCTAAGCGCAACAAGGGGAAGGTGCACGTCGTGTACGTGGTGGAGGTGCACCGCTCGCTGCCCCTGGACGCCGATATGGGTGCCGACGCCCGCAAGGGGGAGGAGATCCTCGACCGGGCCGAGCGGCGGGCGGAGCAGGCCGACTTTGAGGTGGAGGGCCAGCTCCTCCAGGCGCGCGACGCCAGCCACGCCATCGTCGATGAGGCGATCGAGCGGGGCGTGGATGCGATCATCCTGGCGACGGGATACAAACGGCAGTTGATAGAAGGAGGCGTGTTCGCCTGGCCGCGGGGCGGGAAGCCGTCGCGACTGCCGGGCGAGTTCCGCCTGGGCAGGGTCTGTCAGTATGTGCTGGAGAACGCCCCCTGCGAAGTGTGGCTGATCCGCCTGCCGATGGCCGACTGAGATGAAGATCGTGATTATGGGCTGTGGCCGGGTGGGCGCTGAGCTCGCTGCCCTCCTCGACCGTGAGGGCCATCAGGTCACTGTCCTGGACATCGACCCCGACGCCTTCAGCCAGCTTCCTGCCGATTTCAAGGGGATGGCCATCGTGGGCAATGGCATCGACCACGATGTCCTTCAGCGCATCGGGCTCGATCAGGCCGACGCCTTTGTGGCAGCAACGCCGGGCGACAACCGCAACGTCATGGCCAGCCAGATGGCCAAGCACGTGTTCGGGGTGCGCAAGGTGGTGTGTCGCATCTTCGACCCTATTCGGGAGGACTTGTACCACAGCCTGGGGCTGGAGACCGTCAGCCCCACCAGGGTGGTGGCGCGACTGCTGAAGGAGGCCGTGGAGAGGGCGCCGGCGGAGGCTCAGGCGGGAGTCGATCGCGACCCGCCTGGCGGAACGAGCGAGGGCTAGAGGTGTACATCATCATCGTGGGCGGGGGAAAGGTGGGCTACTACCTGGCCAGGCAACTGGCGGAGGACGGCCACGAGGTGCTGGTCATCGAGAAGGACGCCGCCAAGTGCCAGCAGATCGCCGAGGAGCTAGGGGACATCGTCCTGCGGGGCGACGGCTGCGAGGGGGTGACGCTGGAGGCGGCGGGCACCGGCCGGGCCGACCTACTCATCGCCGTGACCGGGGACGACGAGGATAATCTGGTGGCCTGCCAGGTGGCCAAGAGCAAGTTCAGCGTGCCCCGCACGGTGGCCCGTATCAGCAACCCCAGGAACGAGGCGATCTTCAAGGAACTGGGCATCGACACCACCGTCAGCTCCACCGCCCTCATTCTGGCCAACATCGAGC
>CAYGYF010000093.1:0-6089 GCA_964354065.1 uncultured Dehalococcoidia bacterium
TGCCGGTCATCGCCGTCTCGCAACTATCGCGAGCGGTGGAAGCGCGGGCCACCCACATCCCCATGCTCAGCGACCTGCGGGAATCGGGGAGCATCGAGCAGGACGCCGACGTAGTCATCTTCATCTACCGGGAAGACGTGTACACGCCTAGGGACGAGTGGCAGCGCATGCACCCCGACCGTCCGGGCGATAGCTACCCGGCGGGGATCGCCCAGATCATCGTGGCCAAGCACCGCAACGGGCCTACGGGCACCATCCACCTGCGGTTTCGGGAGAAGACGGCTCGCTTCCAGGACCTGCTGGTGCGGGAGCCGGAGGAATGGGAGTAGAGAAGAGGCCGTTCGGGGGCTTTCCGGCAGGGGCTCTGGCCACCGCCGTGCCCAATCTCTTTTTCACCTCTGTCCTGCCGCAGGTCAGCGACCCCGCCGAGCTAGTGGTCAGCCTGTACTTCTTCTTCGCCCATGGCCGCAAGAAGGGGCAGCCTCGCTTCCTCACCTACGCCGAGCTGGCGGCCGACGGGACACTAGCGGGCGCCCTCGCTTCTCTGGGAGGGGACGCCCTGCGACGGGGCCTAGATGCGGCCGTGGAGCGGGGGACGCTTCTGCGCCTGGACGTGGAGCACGACGGGCAGGCCCTTCGGCCGGGCTCAGGACAGGCCGAGGAGTTATACTTTCTCAACACGCCGACCGGTCGGGACGCCGTGGCTGCCATCAACGCTGGCAAGCTGCCTCTGGGCCGGCCTTTGCCAGAGGCCAGGGAAACCAAGCTGCCCCTGCCCAGCATCTTCGCCTTGTACGAGGAGAATATCGGCCCCCTCACGCCTCTGATCGCTGAGGAGCTGAAGGACGCGGAGACGCAGTATCCCGCCGAGTGGTTCGAGCCAGCGTTCCAGAGAGCCGTACAGCAAAATGTGCGCCGTTGGAGCTATATCGCGGCCATCCTGAGACAGTGGGAGGAGAACGGTCCGGACTATGAGAAGGCTGGACGAGATACTGAAGGAGATGAGGGGCGTCGACGCTCCCTCTCCGGGCGATACCGGCATCTCATCCGGCGCTGAGCCCGCCCCGACCGGTCGGGGGGCCGAGGAGGGTGTTTGCCCTCTCTGTCGAGGAGCGGGCTTCGTGCGCAAGGATGTAGCCCTAGATCATCCGGACTTCGGCAAGGCCTTCCCCTGCCGCTGCGTCCTGGATGAGAGCCGGGACCAGCGGCAGGCCCGCCTCCAGCGCTACAGCAATCTGGGGCCCCTCACTCGTCTCACCTTCGCCAACCTGATGGATCGCGGCCGCAGCACTGACCCCCGCAATCAGGAGGGGTTCGCCAGGGCGGTCGCGACGGCGCGGGAGTTCGCTCAGGAGCCGGGGGGCTGGCTCGTTCTGTGCGGCCCCACTGGCTGCGGCAAGACCCACCTGGCGGCGGCCATCGCCAACGAATCCATCCAGCGGGGGCAGCCGGTCTTCTTTGTGGTGGTGCCTGATCTACTCGATCATCTGCGCGCCGCCTACGGCCCGGGCAGCGAGATCTCCTACGATGAGCTGTTCGAGCAGGTGCGCAACGCCCCCCTGGTGATCCTGGACGACCTGGGAGCCCAAAGCGCCACCCCCTGGGCTCAGGAAAAGCTCTTCCAGCTACTCAACCATCGCTACAACCACCGGCTGCCCACCGTCTTCACCATCAGCATGTCCCTGGAGGAGATAGACGAGCGGCTGCGCACCCGCCTGGGCGACGCCAGCATCTCGCGGGTGTTCCTGCTGGAGGAGGGCGGCGGCAGGCGGACGGGCGCCTTTGGCGGGCTGGACCTGCCGATCATCCGGGAGATGACCTTTGAGAGCTTCTACCTGGGGGGCATTGGCCTCAGCCCGGAGGCGGCCCAGAGCCTGCGCAACGCCTTACGGGCCGCCAAGAACTATGCCGAGAGCTCGGAGGGGTGGCTGGTGCTCCTGGGACGCACCGGCTCTGGCAAGACTCACCTGGCCGCGGCTATCGCCCATCACCTGGAGGGTAAGGGGATAGCGGTGGAGTTCTGCGTGGTGCCAGATCTGCTGGAGATGCTGCGCTCGGCCTTTCGGGAGGATGCGCACGGCGGGCATTTCGATGAGGTGTTCGAGGCGGTGCGCACAGCCAGCGTTCTCGTCTTGGACGACCTGGGGGTGCACAGCGCCACGCCCTGGGCGCAGGAGAAGCTGTTCCAGATCCTCAACTATCGCTACAACGCCAAGCTGCCCACGGTCATCACCATTGGTTGCCCTCTGGATGACCTGCCCGACTCCTGGGTGTCCCGCATGTATGACACCAAGGTGAGCATGATCTTCGAGATCGAGGCCCCGGACTACCGGGGGCGTCCGCGCAAGCAGGCGCCGCTACCTCAGTCCCGTTCGCGATCGGGGGGCGGGCGCAAGCGAGGCGCTTCCTGATCCCTTCGGAGGCGAGGGTGGTCCCATCGCTGGTCATTCAGGCTGGAGGGTGGCCTGCCGCTCTCCCTCCCCTTCGACCCAGGCCTCGCCGCCCTGCCAGACCTCCTTCTTCCAGATGGGGACGACCTCCTTGATGCGGTTCACCGCGTGGTGGCAGGCTGCGAAGGCCTCCTGGCGGTGGGGCGAGGAGACGACCACGAGCAGGCTGGTCTCGCCGATCTCCAGGCGGCCAGTGCGGTGGGCGATGGCGATGTCCGTGATGGGCCAGCGGGACATGATCTCCTCGGCCACCTCGCGGAGCTTCTTCTCGGCCATCTCAGGGTAGGCGTCGTACTCCAGGTGGAGGACGCGCCGCCCCTGGCTGTTGTTGCGGACGACTCCTAAGAAGAGGGCGACGGCGCCGGCCTCGTCGCGGCGGACGTGAGCGATGAAGGGCTGGGGATCAAGAGCGTCCGGGGTGATCCTAATGAGCATGGGCGCCTCCGCTCACGGGGGGGATGAAGGCCACCTCATCGCCGTCGCGCAGGGGGTGGTCGGCGGGCACGTACTCGGCGTTCACGCTGAACAGGAGGTTGTCGCCGTAGTCGGCCAGGCGGGGGAAGCGGGCGCAGAGGTCGCGGTGGAGCTCGGCCACCGTTAGCCCCTCCGCCACCTCCAGGTCGAGCTCGCGTGTGCCCATCATCTGGTGGAGGGCGGCGAAAAACTTCACTTTGGCCTTCATCGTTGCCATCGAATCCATTCTATCATCGAGGGGGCTGCGCCGCTAACGAACAGGTGTGGTCAGGCGCTATAATGCGAAGGATCGTGCAGAGGGGAGCAGTAGCGATGGCAGTCCTTCCTCCCTTGGCCCGCGTCGGCCAGGCGATCCTGGATGTCCTCTTTCCGCCCCGCTGCGCGGCCTGCGGGGCCTACGGCGCCTTCCTCTGCGGCGGCTGTCGGCAGGAGTTGCCCCGTGTCTTGCCGCCGCGCTGCCCCATCTGCTGGCAGTCCCAGCCTCAGGGAGCCCTCTGCCATCGCTGTCGGGAGGAGAGGCCGGCCTTCGAGGAGGCGCGCTCGCCCTATGTGTACGAGGGTCCGGCCCGCGAGCTGGTGCATGCTCTCAAGTATAACCTCCTCTCTGCTCTAGCTCCGCCCATGGCTCAGCTCATGGCCGATCACCTGGGGGAAGAGGGCATGGAGGCCGACCTCGTAGCCCCCGTGCCGCTCTATGGACGGCGCCAGCGGGTGCGCGGCTACAACCAGTCCGCCCTCCTGGCGCGGGAGATCTCTCGCCTGGCTGGCCTGCCCCTGGCCGAGCGAGCCCTGGCGCGGCGGCGCGATACCCCGCCTCAGGCCCGCACCGCCGACGCCGAAGCGCGACGCCGCAACGTGGCCGAGGCGTTCGCGGCGGACCCCCGCCGGGTGAAGGGTCGGCGCGTCCTGGTTATCGACGACGTGATGACCACCGGGGCCACCCTCGACGCCTGTGCCCGGGCCCTGCGCCAGGCCGGCGCGGCCTCGGTTCGCGCTCTGACTTTTGCCCGCGAGGACTGAGCGCCTTGAAAGCGCCCCCCACTTCGGTCTAGAATACACTCAGAGCACTTCCTCGCCCGGGAAGCATGAGAAAGGGATGGTCCGAATGGAGCTCACCTTTCGTTCTCGCCGCGTTCCCATCACCGACAGCCTGCGCGAGTATACTACTCGCAAGCTGAGCCGCTTGGGCCGCTATCTGTCGCTGGTGGACGAAGCCGTAGTGGAGGTGGAACAGGAGGGCGGTGGGAATGGCGAGCGATACGTGGTGCAGATGACTGTCAACTGCAACGGCACCTACCTGCGAGCGGAGGAGAGAGGCCCTCGTCTGCTGGCCGTCATCGACGTCGCTACCGATGTCCTGGCGCGCCAGGTCCGCCGCTACAAGGAGAAGGTGTACAGCAGCGAACGGCGGCTGAAGGCCAGAGAGGCGGCGCTGGTGGAGGAGCCCGCGGCCACAGAGGGCGAGGCGGAGCAAGAGGTGGCTCTGGGCAAAGTGGTGCGGGTTAAGCGCTTCCCGGTCAAGCCGATGACCGAGGAGGAGGCCGTCGAGCAGATGGAACTTCTGGGCCACGACTTCTTCCTGTTCTTCGACGCCGACGCTGATACCTATGCTGTCCTCTACCGGCGGCGCGATGGGGGCTACGGCATGATCATCCCCCAGGCGCCGTAGGTAGCGGTTCCTCGTTAAGGACTTGTCTCAAGCTCCCACCCTCGTAGCCTTCCTGGGCGGTTTGGGCGGCAACCCGTTGGAAGAGGTGGTGGCCGCTGCCCGCCGCGCCGCCACCATCGATAGCCTGGAGCGAGCCCTGGCCACGGGCGCCTTCGCCTCGGCCATCCTGGCTGCGGACTCCGGTGAGGGGCTGCGAGAGCTGCCCGCTGGCGTCGCCCTGGACGTGGATGGCGGGCCCTTCCACTTTGGCTCCCGCCTGGCTCGGGTCATTGATCGCTTTCGCCTGGAGAAGCCGGTCTACTTCAGTGGGGGCAGCCTGCCCCTCCTCTCGGCCCAGGAGTTCGTGGGCATCGCCCAGGAGCTGGAGCGGGGCGACGGCCTGGTGATCACCAACAACTTCTACTCGGCCGACCTGGTGGCCTTCTCGCCGGGGAGCGCCCTCAGGAAGATCGAGCCCCCCGCCAGCGACAACCCCCTGGCCCGCTTGCTGGCGGAGCAGGCGGGCCTGTCAGTGCGCCCGCTGCCGCGCGCCGTCTCCAGCCAGTTCGACATCGACTCGCCCCTGGATTTGGCGATCCTGACCCTGGTGGGAGGTGTCGGCCCCCGTCTGCAAGGACTCCTGGACGCCTGGCGACTGGATGTAGGGCCTTACCGGCGGGTCTTGCCCTACTTCACCGACTCCGCGGCCCAGATCCTGGTGGCCGGGCGGACGGGCAGTCAGGTGTGGCAGTATCTGGAGCGGGACACGGCCTGTCGCGTCCGCTTCTTCGCTGAGGAGCGGGGGATGCAGGCGGAGGGGAGGATGGAAGGGCGGCAGGTCCGCTCCCTTCTGGGCTTCTATCTGGCGGAGGTGGGGGCGGAGCGCTTCTTCGCCACCCTGGCCGAGCTAGCTGACGCCGCCTTCCTGGACACGCGCGTTCTTCTGGCCCACCAGGGGATCGAGGCCAGCCGGGCGGATCGCTTCCTCTCCGACCTGGGGCGGCACCAGGAGATCGAGGAGCCGTTCCTGCGTCGGTTGACAGAGGCGGCCGGGCGCGCCCCCATACCGGTGGTGCTGGGCGGCCATTCGCTCGTCTCCGGCGGCCTGATGGCCCTGGTGGAGTACGCCTGGCAGGAGCACGACCGCGGGCTGGGGCCAGAGGCGCATTCGTCTCCGGCGGAGGGGGAGCGGGCGCCCGCCGACGTTGACGCAGGCCCGTCTGTGCTCTAGACTGGGGCTGATATCCGGAGGAGCGGCCCGTCGCAGGCGGGGGAATTCGGCCAGCGTGGTGAGGCGGGAGCGGCCCTGACTTGTCGGGGGCTCTGCCTTTTTGTTTTGGAACTGAACCTGCCTACCGGCAGGCTGATCCGCCTTTGGCGGAGGTAAGGGAGGGGGAAGAGATGGGCGTTCTGGAACAGCAGGACCCTGAGGTGGCGGCGATTGTCCAGCGCGAGCAGGAGAGGCATCGCCTGGGCTTCGAGCTCATCGCCTCGGAGAACTATGCCAGCGCCGCCGT
>CAYGYF010000094.1:0-6046 GCA_964354065.1 uncultured Dehalococcoidia bacterium
TGCGCGTTCTCTTCACGCCGATCACCGCCATGTTCCTGCACGGCGGCTGGTTCCATATTCTGGGCAACATGATCTTCCTGTGGGTGTTTGGAGACAATGTAGAGGATGCCGTGGGGCATTTTCGCTATTTGGCGTTCTACTTGATTTGTGGCATCGCCGCGACGGCGGCTCAGGTATGGATAGACCCTAGCTCGCAGGTGCCCACGCTGGGGGCCAGCGGCGCCATCGCCGGCGTCCTGGGGGCCTACCTGGTTCTCTATCCGCGGGCCACCATCGCCACACTGATCATGCCGTTCTTCTTCTGGACGGCCTACATCCCGGCCTTCCTCCTCATCGGCTTCTGGTTCTTCCTCCAGCTCTTCAGTGGCGTGGCCGCCATCGGCCAGGCGGTGGGCGCCAGCGAAGGGGTGGCCTGGTGGGCTCACGTGGGCGGGTTTACGGCCGGCTTCCTGCTGGTCTGGCTCTTCCGCCGTGACCGCCCGGCCAGGCCGGCCGACCGCTTGTGGGGGTAGGGCAGCTCGCTGGTTCCTGATCGCAAACCAGCAAACCAGGCGAGCTACAAGCTTACTGCCCGCCGCCGAAGTGCCCCCGGATCCGCTCCTCCACCTGGCGCGTGATGGACGCCCAGTCGGTGCCCGGCTGGCGGGTGACAGTGATGAAGTTGCCCAGGAAGAAGAGGCCGCGCACGCCGCCGACCTCGAACAGCGCCTTGGCCAGGGGCGAGGCCTGGGCGGCCTCGGGGCTGGTGTAAGTCTGGCTGTGCCCTTCGGCAACCGTGCGGTTGAGGGTGAACTTCATGGCGTTGGGGTTGGGCGTGGGCTCCGGCCAGACTTCGATGGGCTCCGTCATGTGCTCTCCTGCCCAGCCTAGGCTCGGAACTCCACCCGCGTGAGCAGGCGGCGCTCCACCTCGGCGGTCACCTCCGCCACCAGGCCGCCGGCCGCCCGGCCGATCAGGCGCTCCAGGACGGCCCGTCGCGGCCGCAGGTAGGACAGGCGCCGCGGCACCCGGCCCAGCTCGGTGGCCATATCGATGGCGGTGTCCAGGTCGCCCAGCTCGTCCACCAGGCCCAGTTCCTTCGCCTTGCCGGCGCTGAACACCTCGCCCGTCGCCAGGGCGCGCACCGTCTCCGCCGCCAGCCTACGGGTGCGGGCCACGGAGTCCACAAACCAGTCGTAGTACTCGTCCAAAAGGCCCTGCATCTTCTCCTGCTCTTCGTCGGTGGGCTCGCGGAAGGGCTGGAACATGTCCTTGAAGGCGCCGGCCTTGGTGACGAACACCTTCACCCCCACCCGCTGGAGGAGGTCGCTGACCACCGGCCGGATGGAGATGACGCCGATGGAGCCCACGACGGCCGTGGGGATGGCCACCACCTTGGTGGCGGCGCAGCTCACCAGGTAGCCGCCAGAGAGGCCCGACCCGCGGATGAAGGCGATGACCGGCTTACGGGCCGCCACCTTGGCTACCGCTCGGTGGATGTGATCGGAGGCGGCGGCTGAGCCGCCGGGCGAATCGACGTCCACCACCACCGCCCGCACGCGGGCGTCGTCGCGCAGGGAGGCGAAGATGCGGCCGTAGTCGGGGCTGCGGATGGTTGTCCCCAGGACGCCGAACAGCTCCACCACCCCGATGCGGGGGGCCAGCCAGGGCAGGCTTATCGAAGGGAACTGGCTCACGGTTCGACCTCCCTCCCAAGGAACAGGGAACAAGGAACAGGGGCAGAGGATGGTTGTGCGCTGTTCCACGTCCCACCGCGCCCAGTATAGCGCGGACGGGCCGCCAACGGAACCGAGGCTGTGCTATGATAGTGCCGAGATGCGCGTCATTCTGTTCACCGGTAAGGGCGGCGTAGGCAAGACGACGGTGGCGGCGGCCACCGCCTTGCGCGCCGCCCAGATGGGCCATCGCACCATCGTTGTCAGCACCGATGCCGCCCACAGTCTGGCTGACTCCCTCGACCTTCCTCTGGGGCCGGAGCCCACGCCCGTCGTGCCCAACCTGTGGGGCCAGGAGACCGACGTCGAGTACAACGTCCAGAAGCACTGGGGGACGGTACAAGGGTGGCTGCGCGCCCTCCTCCAGTGGCGGGGTCTGGACGAGCTGGTGGCCGGCGAGATAGCCATTCTGCCCGGCATGGACGAGCTCTCCAGCCTCCTCTGGATCAACCAGCATTGCAGTGGTGACGAGTTCGACGTCATCGTCGTCGACTGTGCCCCCACCGGCGAGACCCTCAAGCTCCTGAGCTTTCCCGACATCGCCGGGTGGTGGGTGGAGAAGATGCTCCCCATCCATCGGCGGGTGGTGGGCGTGCTGAGGCCCGTCGTCCGCCCCTTCACCCACCTGCCCCTGCCCGGCGACGAGGTGTACGCTGCCGGCGAGGATCTCTTCCGCCGGTTGGAGGAGCTGCACGCCCTCCTGGCCAGCCCCGATGTCTCTTCGGTGCGTCTGGTGCTCAACGCCGAAAAGATGGTCATCAAGGAGGCCCAGCGCACCTTCACCTACCTCAACCTGTATGGCTACGCCACCGACGCCGTGATCTGCAATCGGCTCATCCCCGCAGAGGTGGAGGATCGCTACTTCCACACCTGGAAGGCCACCCAGGAGCAGTACATCCACTTCATCCAGGAGTGCTTCTCGCCCCTGCCCATCTTCAGCGTGCCCCTCATGGAGCAGGAGGTGGTGGGCCTGAAGATGCTGGAACAGGTGGCGGTCGCCCTCTATGAGGATAGGGACCCCACCCAGCTCTTCGTGCGCGGGCCCGTGCAGGAGGTGGTCAACGAGGACGGCCGCTACGTGCTCACCATCGCCCTGCCCTTCGTGACCAAGGAAGAGCTGTCTGTGGCCCGCACGGGCGATGAGATCCTTGTCCACGCCGGCAACTTTAAGCGGAACATCGTGCTGCCCCGCCTCCTCCAGGGCCTCAGCGCCGAAGGGGCCAAGTTCGAGGGCGACAAGCTGCGCATAACCTTCGCTGAACCTTCTCGGGAGGAGCAAGCCCCCTGATCGGCAAGATGATCGAGTACATGCTGGTGGGCGGCAGCCAGCGCTACAACATACCGGCCTTCGCGCCCTAGGGGGGCCGCCCCGCCACCTCTAGGCTAGGGAGGTGATGGCCTTGCCGATGTCTTCCAGCGTCATCTGGCCGTAGGCCGGGTAGGTGAGGATGGCCTGCTGGTTGATGGTGTAGGCGTTGCGGCGGCCCACCTTGCGCTTGCCGATGAATCCCCCCTCTTCCAGGTGGCGCACGATCTGATAGACCGCTCTCTCCGTCAGTCCAGTGCCCAGGGCGACCTCTCGCAAGGTGGCCTGGGAGTTCTGGACGATGTGGAGGATCACCAAGCCGTGATTGCTCAGGAAGTTCCAACTCCTGGTCATAGCCTCAACACCCTTCCCCAGGGGCGAAGTGTGTTATTTCGCCTCTTCCCCCTCACTGCGTCTCAATGGCTTCCGCCAGGTTGCCCAGGGCGTCGACTAACTGGGCCACAGTCAGGGAGCCAAAAAGGCGATGGCCGAGAACGGCCTCGTCGTCTATTGAATAGGCGTTGCGGCGGCCGACTTTGCGCTTGACGATGTAGCCGTCCTCCTCCAGGTCGCCGACGATCTTGTAGACCGTCCTCTCAGTGAGCTTGGTCTTGAGGGCGATCTCCCGCAGGGTGGCACGGGGATAGCGGGCGATGTGGATCAGGACGAAGGCGTGATGGGTGAGAAAAGTGCACTTTGCCATATCTCATCATCCACTGGAAATCTCTCTGCCATGGGTATTGACAATTGCCGCCATAGATGCTATTTTTGTTAGGTCAATATAGAATTCGAATTCTATATTAATTTGGTAAAACCCAGATATTAGAACATCAATAGCGACTCTCGAAACCTAGCCTTGGTAGTTACATTATGCATAAAAAGCGCGGTATGTCTAGTGGCAGGCTTCTATAAAGCGAGTTCTAGGAAATATGATCGGGATTTGGCGATGAGAAGGTAGCAGGGAGGCAATATTGAGGACCCTGGAGGCACACGGGCCTTCTAGCCGGCCGGGGCTCGTGGGGGTCGGTGACCGCACCTTCCAGGACTTCGCGGAGCGCTACCGACAATACTTCCCCCGAGTGTTCGCCTTCATCTACGGGCGGATAAGAAACGTTCAGACGGCTGAAGACCTAGTATCAGAGGTTTTCGAGAGGGCTTTCGTCAAGGCCCACACCCTGCGTCATGAAGAAGCCTTCGGCACCTGGCTGTTCACCATCGCCAGGAATCTCATCGCCTCCCACTGCCGCCACCAGAGCCGCTTCGGCGCACGGGTTGACTACGAGCTGGTGAACTCCGTGCCCACCGACGGCGCCCCGGACGACGGCGTTCTGGAGCGGGAGGAGCTGGCCAAGATGATGGGCCATGTCCGTAAGTTCCCTCAGCGCGAGCAGGACATCATCGCCCTCAAGTTCGACGCTGAGCTGACCAATATACAGATCGCCGAGATAATGGGGCTGACCGAAAACAACGTGCGGGTCATCATCTGCCGCACGTTGCAGAAGCTGAGGAAGGCTCTCCAGCAGGAGACCTAGCCCTCCCCCGCCTCCGCCGACCGGGGGCCGATAGCGCCCTCTCGCCGCAACTGTTCGATATCCTCCCAGGTGAAGCCGTACTCCAGCAGCACCTCCTCGGTGTGCTGACCGAACTCCGGTGCCGGTTGGCGGATGCTCCCCGGCGTCTTGCCGAGGTTGACGGCCACCCCCACCATGGGCATGGGGCCGTGGGCCGGATGCTGAAAGGTGACGATCATCTCGTTCGCCAGGGCCTGGGGGTCCTGGCCCACCTCTGGGTAGTCCTGCACCAGCTCCACCAGCAGCCCGTGGGAGCGAAAGAGGTTCAGCCACTGGGCGGCCGGCTTCTGGGCGAACAGCTCGTCCAGGCGGGCGATGAGCGCCATCATCTCGGAGGCGTGCTGCCGCAGGTAGTCAATGCTCATCCTCTCCGGCTCCAGCTCCTCGCCCGTGGCTTCCTGCATCGCCCGGCGGAAGACCGGCCAGAAGCGGCCGATCTGGAGCATGCCCAGGACGAACCACTTGCCGTCGCCGCCCTTATACTGGTTCCAGAGGGGGCTGGTGAGCTTGCGGGAGACGCGGGGCAGCGGCTGGCCGGCGTAGGAGCCGGCGGCAAGGTAGCTGGTGATATTCCAGGCCTGAGAGGCGATGGCGGCACCCAGGAGAGAGGAATCCACCACCTGGCCCTCGCCGCTGCGCTGGCGGTGGAACAGGGCCACCATGATGCCGTAGGCCAGCAGGAAGGCGCTCACCTGGTCGGCTAGGCCGTTGACCGTGCGGCCGGGGGGCGCCTCCAGCTCGCCGGTGACGCTCATGATGCCGCTGCGAGCCTGGGCCAGGATGTCCAGGACCGGCAGCTCGCGGTCGGGCCCTTTCAGGCCGAAGCCGGAGGCCGAGGCGTAGATGAGGCCGGGGTTGATGGCCGCGAGGGTGGCGTAGTCCAGGCCCAGCCGCTCTGCCACGCCGAAGCGAAAGTTCTGCACCACCACGTCGGCCTTCTCCACCAGGCGGTAGAAGACCTCTTTCCCCCGCTGCGACTTGAGGTCGAGGACGATGCCCCGCTTGTTGCGGTTGTGCGTCTCGAAGTAGGGATTGGGGTCCTGGTGAAGGTAGAAGGTCTGGGTCACCAGCGCCCGGCCCGGGTCAGGCGAGTCTGGCCCCTCGATCTTGATCACGTCCGCGCCCATGTCGGCCAGCATGGCCGTGGCCATCGGCCCCTGCTGCCAGATGGTCAGGTCGAGAACGCGAATTCCCTCTAGTGGTAGAGACATTTAGACCTCCAGTGGAACAAGGAGCAGGGAACAAGGGGAGGATTGGCGGGTGATCGGTTCATGGCTGGCGGGTGAGTTCCCTACCCTCGCCATCATGCAGCGGCAAGCTGGCGGACGCGCTCCACCAGCAGCGGCAGGCAGGTGCCGCCCGCCGCCCGCAGGACGACGTCGCAGAGGGGGGTTAGCGGTGTCTCGTTGGGGTTGACCTCAATGAGTTTGCCGCCGCTCATCTTCACGTCCTGG